>JAYVGA010000250.1:0-20367 GCA_043772635.1 Chitinophagaceae bacterium | reverse complement strand
GTTGACCCTCTTACATTTGGAAGGAAAAAAGCAATGCCTTCTTTAGAAAGTGCTTGTGCTGCAGGATTCAGGCTGGGGACAGACTGTCCTTCTGGCCCACCATGAAAACTAATAACAGTTGGAAAAGGTGCAGCACCATGGCTTGGTTTATATAGCCATCCGCTCAACTTTAGTCCATCAAAAGAAGTGAATGTAACAAGTTCAGGTGCTACAAACCTGTTCAGTTGCACACCCGGATGAGGGCTATCTGTAACTTTTTTAAACTGGTTAGTCAGCATAGAGTAAGTCCAGATATTAGAAGGTTCTTTTGACCCGCTCCCTGTGAAAACAATATTTTTATCATCGGGTGAAAATGAAACACTACCCCCCAGTTCAAATGGTAATGTAAGTTGGCTTATTTCCTTTTTAGCTTTTAAATCATAAAGAGTTATTTTAGTTCTTCCACTTTCATTCCATCCAAGAAAAGCAATAGTACCAGTTTTATTCAATGTTAAACCGGCTAACTCAGTGTTATTCCTTTCCGCCAGTATTTTAATATTGCCATTCTGCCAGGTACCAAATGCAATAAGATCTCTGTCCTTATTTGATCCAAGATACACATCACCATCGTTTGTCAGCCTGCCAAAAAAACTGCCTGGTCCATCATGTTCCGTTATCAGTTTTTCCTGCTTTGTTTTTAAATCATAGAGGTATAAATCGTTACTTCCCCTGCTTGCAAGCTTAGTTATTAAAACTTTATTATTATCTCCGGAAAAATCGGTTATGCCACCGGTGCCTTTGCTTTTAACTTCAAGCTTATAAGTAGCTTTTGCCACATCATAAATAAAGAAGTCAACTCCGGTTTCATTTTGTTCGTTTGACCCAAAACTTAATAATGATCCATCTTTACTCCAAACGCCGAAAAAATTATTTGTTTTCCCACCTTTCGTAATTTGCGTTACCTCACTACCATCACTTTTCATAATATATATCTGTGTATTTAATCCGCCGCCCGGTGCTAACTGAAAGGCAATGATCTCAGCTTTGGGAGATGGAGCCATAGACGTTACCGGGTCTGTAAATGCAGTAAGTTGTACCGGCCATCCACCTGATGAAGGAATTTGCCATATTTGTGGCGAGCCACTCATGTTGGATATAAAAATAATTTCTTTTCCATTGGCTGAATAGTATGCCGGCCCGCATGATCCAATATTGGCTAATGCAATAATTTGTTCCCTTAATTTTTCTGTGTCTGATTGTGAAAAACAAGATGCAGATATCAATAACGATATAAGTATCGTAAATAATTTAAAAAAAATTCTGAATGGATTTTTATTCTTGTTACAAAACATGCTGTCTGTCATAAAAATAAAGTTTAAGTAAATGAATGATGCCAGTGTAGATTGTGAAAAAATTTCCTGTCTTCTCAAATTACACTAAGTTTATAGGATAAAAGAAGGTTGGTTTTTGTTAATTAAAACAGTTACTCACCCCAGATGCTATCCGCTTTGGTTCGTGGCTCATAAACCAATTCCCGCATATTTTAAAATTGTAACAATTTTAGTTTTCTGCTTCTTTAATTATAAAAATTGTGATGAAATATTAAGTTACAATTTTTTTCTTAAAAGTTTTTTGTAAATCTTTTAAAAGCTGTAATGTTTTCGCCTGTTTAAATGAGGTTCTTTCGTTTGAAAGTAAATATTTTTTTATATTGGGAGTTTCGTTTCAGTATTTTTATTTTACTACAGCTTACTTAGTACGGAAGAAAGTCTCGTGGGATACCGACTTTGGATGGTCCAGACACTTACGAGGCGAAGGTGCTTATCTTATACTATTTTTAGTTATGCTCATTTCTTTGGAGAGCTGGATAACTAAATTATTTGCCTTTGTCAGCATTTGGGTATTTATGCTATGAAGGCTATCCCATTCTTTAGTAGTCCCTTTTTTCTTATGTAATTTAAACATTGGCTCATCTTGTAAACTAAACATTTCAAATTGAAAATTGTTAAGTGCAGCACTCATTTCAGATGAGGAAAGATTATTTGCTTTAATGGCCGCAACTCTCCATTCTGCCAATAAATCAACTGACCTGGCTGTATAATTGTGAAATACTTTTTCATGCATTACGGTGTCATTTATCATAGTCTTCTTATACCAACTAATATCAGCTAATAAAGTTTCGTAAGTCAATAAAGTTTTTGTTACGTCCTCTAATAGTTTACTTTGAGCCTGTAGGATGATATCGTTTTTTGTTTTTGTTCTTTGGATTTCACCTGAGACATAGGGAATTAATAAACCCGAAAGCAAAACTGTTAATGTCAATAAGATCAGTTTTTCAAGAAAAGATTCGCTACAAATGGTTTTAGAAAACGGTGATTTGTCTTTAGGTTTTGATTTGTCCATATTGAAATCTTAACATTAGTAAATTGAGACCACAGCATAGATGTTATTTCCCCGCAACTCATCCTAAATAAGTTGCATTAATCATCAAAATTATAGTGCTATACTTTTTTAATAGTTAATCACCTCAATAAAATCTGCCGACATTTATAACCCCTTCCCCCTCACTTCGCCTCCATTTTATACACAGGGTTTTGTGTACATCTTTGTAAACTTTCATCTGCCTGTGCACACAGGCTGCGCTTTGCTCTTGCGGTGGTTTGTTTTTGGGTAGAGGCCAGCAGGCTGTTCCAGGTAACTTCGTTAGAAAAAGGGCCCATAGATTTTTCCAGCGTTTCTCTGAAATTAAAAGTAAAAATGCCGCCGTTGTTGCTGTTGCCGGCAGAGAGTTCGCCTTTTGCTGCTGCCGTCATTAGTAAAGAAAGCGGCGCATCGTTCATAAAAAGTGCCCGGCAGTTATCCATGTTCCACCCTATAGAAGAGCTGCGGGTACTGGCACCTTCAGGATTTACATTGGTGGTTTGCGTGGGCAGGTTATTGCAGCAATCGCTGAACACCAGGTTTAAGCGGGCGCCTTTTGCTTTTATATTTGCATAAATATTTTCTACATTCAAAGTATAAGGATCGCCAAAAGCCTGGAAAGTTTTATCCCTTAAATCAAGAAAGGGATAATTGTTTCGGCCACCGGGCTCATTAAACCCATGGCCGGAATAATAAAACACCACAATATCTTTTTTGCCGGGCCGTAAAGTATTAATGGCATTATCTACATTGGCTTTTGTAAAATCTTTGCCGGCAATTACGGTGGGCTTAAACTGTATGCCCAGGTACTCTGCCACTTCGCTAAAGGTTTTGTATGTGGCATCCTTATCTATTACACAGGTTTTTCCAATGGTTCTGTCTTCTGTATTGGCCACCAGCACTAAAAATAACTGGGTTTGTTTTTCCGATACACTAAGATCCCTGGTTTGGTTTACAAAAAGATTTTCAAAAACTTCATCGTTTTGGGTAAAATACTGCAGCATAAATTCCTGTGTAAGATCCTCCTGCTGCAGCAGCCTCACATTATCCAGCACACCCATATCTTCGGTGCCATCATCATTTATAGAAAGTACAAAACTGGGTTCGTAATAATGGGTTTGTTTATTCAACTCAAAAACAAAATTTTCGGGCTTATACATTACTTTACCCAGTACCTGTTTTTGCTCAAGCCCTACATAAATAAGTATGGTAGTATCTTCTTTGCCTGCATCATCTGCCCCATAACTTTCTACCGTTTCCATTTCTACCAGGTTTCGGGCTTTCGTTTCAAGGTCAAAAAATTCAATACGTATAGTGCCTGTTCCATCTTCGTTTCGCAGCAACAGGGCCTTGTAATCTTCCCTGCCCTTTTTTACCGTAAAATGATAATTAAGTTTAAATAAGGATTGTGAGAAAACAGGCAGGGAAAATAAAAAAGAAGTGAGCAGCAGTAAAATTTTATATTTCATAACGGGCGCTTTATGTTTAAAGTTGATGATGGAGGTACAACAAATATATTATATGGCTTGGTAATATACAACCAAATTAAAATATATTTACGGGAACAAAAAAGACCGGCGCATTTAAAGTGGCCCTTACAGAAGGGTTGTTAACCTTTGAGAAATATACTGTAGCAGTTTACATTTGTCTAAAAGGTTTACTGCCGTTGGATCATTTTAAAATACACCCAACAATACCCACCATGCACATTGATCATACAAACCAAACCCAGCTTTTACACCTATCATGAACCTATCAGCTTTTAATATTTATACCCCCCGGCATAAAATGTATTGGCTGCTTTTTGCTTTTGCTTTTTTTGCTACAGGCTCAATGGCACAAAAAAATAAGGCAGACAGCATCAGCGCTTTACTTGCTACAGAAAAAACAGACAGCAACAGGGTACGGTTATTATGGAAATTGGGAAGTGCAATAAGTATTTACAATGCAGACAGTGCCCTGCTATTATCTCAGCAGGCCCTGTTTTTGGCAAAAAAAATAAAAGATATAGAAGGACAATCCCGCTCCCTGGGAGTAATGGCCAATACCTTTACTAAAATGGGTAACTACCCCAGGGCACTGCAGGCAAATATTGAAAAGCTGCAGCTGGAAGAAAAAAGAAATATGCCCCGCAATATGGGCAGTGTGCTGATGAACATTGGTACGGTATATTATTTTCAGGAAGAATACCGCAAAGCCCTGGAATATTATTTACAATCAGATGCTGTAATTAAAAAAAACAATGTGAAGGACCTGCAGTATTATATTTTACTAAACGTGGGCGACACCTACAACCGCCTGGGCAATACAGATTCTGCTTTTATTTATTTTAATAAATCGCTGGCAGAGGCCAGGCAGTTAAACGATGGAGATTTAATAGGCACTTCTATGACAGGTCTGGGGCATATTTACCTAAAGCAGCAGCAATACCCGCTTTCGCTTAATAATTATAAAGAGGGCATTAACTATCTTAAAGCAGCTAACGACGATGATATACTTTGTGAAGCTACACTTGGCCTTGCAAAATTATTTATCGAATTAAAAGATAATGACTCAGCAGTGTATTATGCAAGCCAATCGGAATCTATTGCCAAAAGAGCCGGATTTATTAGCCGCCAACTGGACGCTGTAACATTTTTAACCGATCACTATAAAGAAACAAAAAACGCAGACAGTGCCTTTGCCTACATGACTTATGTAAAAGAGCTGAATGATTCTGTAAACAGTAAAACAAGAATAAGAGAATCGCAGCTTTTATCCAGCAACGAACATTTAAGGCAGCAGGAAATAGAACAGCAAAAAGAAATAGCAAAAAAAATGAGGGATCAGCAACTGCAGATGCTGTTTATCGGTATTTTTATTCCGGGATTATTTTTGCTCACGTTTTTACTGAGCAGAAAAAAAATTCATATAAGGCTCATAAAAATACTGGGCATACTTTCTTTGCTGATGCTCTTTGAATACCTAACACTTTTTTTACATCCTTATGTTTTAGAACTTACCCACCATAAACCAGTTTTTGAAATGCTCATTTTTGTTTCTATTGCCGCTATTCTTATACCGGCTCACCACCGTATTGAAGCATGGGTAATAAAGATGTTAACCCGGCACCATAACACACAGCCAGGTAAAAGCCCTGTATTTAAAACGGTGAGGATGAAAATAAAAAATCCTTCCGGTTAAATATTTTCTGATATGCGCAGAATATAAAAACGAAAGGATGTAACCATTTTTTAAAGCTTTATTAATCAGGTGTTTTTACCGGCCTTGTGGTAAGGGTATCCAGCAGGCTGGTATCTTCAGTAGAGGGTGCAGGCGTTGTCATTTTAGAATCTACAGCCTCTGTAGATGTTTCTGTTTTTTTTGTTTCGCTGTTACAACTAATTAAAGATAACATTGCGCAAAAAGTAAGACCTGTAATTACCAGCACAGCCGGTTTAAGTTTTTGGATAATCATGTTGTATATTTTTTTGTAATAAGATTACAACAACTAATTTATAAATCCAAACTAAAAATTAAAAATTTACGACTCTTGTACTTAAAAAATTAATGATCTCTGCCGGTATCTTAAAGTGCCTGCTCCGGAGCAGGCCCCATTTGTTTGTTGTTTTGCTGCAAATCTGTGGCTTCGATGCAGCCAAAATGCAGTCTGGATAACGGTTTACATGAATTTTAACTACCCTTGTATTTTGCAGATGGTAAAAATTTATTCATTGCAAAAAAAAGAGCCTCTTCCTTTCATGGAAAAGGCTCTTTTAAAATTTATAAGCCAACCACTATGGTATATTGTTATTTAATTTTTAATACCGGCCTTAATTTATAACCGCCTGCTTCTTTTTTAATAGAAAGATCTGTATCAAAATCAATAAGCAGGGTTTCTATTGTGGCGTTTAAATTTTTATTTACTTTTATTTTTAAACCACTTTCGCCACCACTCGGAATAGTTAAGGGATAACTTACACCAAGGGTATCTACTACCCTGTTTCGTGTACCCAAAATAAAACGAACTTCTTTTAAAATACCTGTGGGCAAAACACCGCTTGCCAGCAAAGTGTCTACACCGTTTTGCAACTTAAGCAGATTATAAATACCTGCTTTTGTTTGCAGACTTGTCCATCCATTTACAGATGATGTATCTGTAAGGGTATCTTTACCTGTTTTAACCCTTACTTCCATAATGTCTACAAAAATAGAATCCAGATCTGCGGGTGCATCAGTAAGTTTTAAATTTAAAGTAGAGGAACCGCTAACGGGATCGTCGTTTTTAATACATGCAACAAAAGTTACAGACAGAACGGCCAGTAATGCCGATAATACATAAATGCTCTTTTTCATAAGTATATTTTTTTCTTCTGAATAGAAAAAACGGTGCCAAAGATGGATTTAGTGGAATAATCTATAAGTGTAATAATTATAAGGCGAATCTTTAACATTTACAACTTCATCTAACTGGTATAAATAGACGCTATTGATAAAAATATTCATTCCTTTTTTATACCATGTAAGCATTGCATGTTTCATTATTGATAAAGCTGTTACTTGTAGTGCTATAAATTTCCAATCCAATTAATGAAACAAGTATAGCAAACTTTTTTAGAAATAGTTTAACTTTTTTGGTTGTTTAATTTGTACAGAATCTTTGAATTGGCCTGAACAAAAACATAACGATAGTATAATTAAAAAAAAACTGCAGCTGTATAAATATGTTGCCGTTTCATTAAAATTTATGTTATTCTTAAAAATATTATCCTGCTATAGATACTCCTATAATTTTACCAATACCAAATGTTATGGCGGCTGCTATTAATCCAAAAATAACCTGCCGGAAACCAGAGAACCAAATACTTTTGCCGGTAAACAAAGTAATAGCAGAGCCTATGATAAATAAGCCCACTGCACTTAAACCAACACTCAGCAATATGGCTGATGTTCCGCTGGTAAATAAAAAAGGTGCTACGGGTATGATGGCTCCAATGGCAAACATAAAAAAAGAATATAAAGCAGCTTCCATTGCTGAGCCTTTTAATTCTTCAGGATTTATACCCAGTTCTTCTTTTATCAATACAGCATGTGCGGTGGCTGTATCTTTCATTATATCTGCAGCCATTTCTTTTGCCTGGTTTTCGGATATTCCTTTGGCCATATAAATTAAAGCCAGCTCCTGCTCCTCCCCTTCGGGATTGGTTTCCAGTTCTTCCATTTCTAACTGCATCTGGTTTTCAAACAATTCCTGCGAACTCTTTACAGAAATCCATTCGCCCAATGCCATAGATAAAGCACCGGCCAGTAAACCTGCAAGCCCTGCAACTAAAACGCCGCCTCCGCCTGCCGTGGCACCTGCTACACCCATTACCAAACTAAAGTTAGAAACAAGCCCATCGTTACCGCCCAGTACACCTGCACGCAAGGCATTGCCCCCAACAGAGCGGTGTCGTTTTTCAAATCTTGCCAGGGCACTACCCGTAACTTTCGATTCATTTTCTACCAAAGAACGAAGTATGGTTACATGTGTTGTTTCTGCACCGGTTACCGGCATATGCTGTTTCTTTTTTTCTGCTATCACAGCACCCGATATACTTTTTTCGGTATCCATCAGTACGCCCAGTACATAATCGTAGCCAAATATTTTTCCTATGCCGTTTAATATTTTTGCACGCCGGGAAGCAGGGGGCAGTTCAGTTGCAGCAGGATTTAATTTTTTTAAAAAAGCCATGGCATGCCCTTTTTCTATAATGCTCATTTGTGCAAATACATTGGCTATATTAGCATCGGGCTCTGCCGCTGCAAGCTTATCGTATAAATAAGAAGCATCTATTTCTGTTTGTATATTTTTATTAATCATAACAGCCGTTAAATTTTATGGATAGTAAAATATTTTTAAATTCCTTGATTTTAAATATTAACAAAAATGAAATTACTAATAAGTAGTTGCAGAAAAGTTTTTTTTACTGTAATAAGTATTTATGTAACTGCTAACCTATATTTTTTATACCCTGTTATTAAAAGTTTTATACAGCGATTTGCAATTATAAAGAAAAAATGTGCGCTTTTTTAAGCATCTTATATGTTGAAATATTTAATAACTGCACTCATTTTAAATGTTATCATTATGCTTAGCTATTGATGTTTTCCACAAATACCGAGCCTTGGCACAGTAGTTGAAAAACCTATCGTCACCCAGTTTCTCTATCCGGTAAAATACTTTTAAAAGTTAAAACAGTATTTTATAACTACAAATATGAATCTATGAAAAACACAATCAAAGTGTCGGCTGTTGTATTATTTGCAGCCATCAGTATGCAGGCTTTTACTGCCATGCAATCAACATTTATCACCGGAAAAATTGTACCGGCAGATGCAGTAGAAGCAGTATGGGCCATTAAGGATACCGATTCGCTGAGTGTAAAACCCACCGATGGTATTTTTAAAATGGAAGTAAAACCTGGCACCTATAAAATACTTATAGATGCAAAGGAACCCATTAAAGATTTAATGTACGAAAAGCTGGAAATTACCGAAGGCAAAACTTTTGACCTTGGAGAAGTAAAGCTTGTAAAGTAAAAAATGAAAACAATGCCCCATTTAAGGGGCATTGTTTTTTACAGTAATCATTATTTATTTTTTAATAGAGATGATACTAATACAAAATTGCAATTATGGGTATCTTTTTTTGTAGTACTTTTTTTAAAATAAACATCATAAAAAATGCTTTTACCAATTTTAAAAGGGAACAAATCATTTATGCTTTAAAAATCTATTTACAGGTCAGAATGATTACCACTGGTTTATGTATGTGCATAAAAAGGTGCAAAAGCGGTGGAAAACATATGACCACAAAGCTTGCAAAACACGCTATCAAATTAGTACTTTTATAAAACAATAAGGAAGTAAAAAACCGAAAGGTTCAAACAACCTGAAAGTAAAAAGCATCGGGTTAGTAAGTGTACAGGCTTCGGCAGGTATAGGAAATAACTTGGTGCTTTTTTATGTTTAAAATTACTGCGGTATATCCGTTTTAATAAAGTAAAAAGAAGCCCGTAAGCTTCTTTTTACTTTATACATAATCCCTGTTTTTTGTTATTCAGTATCCAACCCCCAATCTCTCCCTTTTTCTGTAGCGGGCAAACCATATTTTATCCAGCTGGCAGGCTTGGCATCTTTTAAATAATAATCAAAAAACTGGCTGAGTCTTACAGAAAGATCTTTACGGTTTTTACGTTCTACCAGGTTATGATCTTCGCCGTTGTACTGCAGCATCCATACTTTTTTATTAAGGCGTTTTAATGCAGTAAACAATTCTATTCCCTGGTACCATGGTACAGAGCCATCTGCATCGTTATGCATAATAAGTAAAGGTGTATTTATTTTATCTGCTACAAACAAAGGAGAATTTTTAATATACAAATCGGGCCGCTCCCATAAAGTAGCACCAATACGGCTCTGCGTTTTTTCGTATTGAAACTGCCTGTTTATACCGGTACCCCAGCGGATACCACCATAAGCACTGGTCATATTAGCCACAGGGGCACCGGCACCAGCCGCCCTGAACATGTTGGTTTTGGTTACAATATACGCTACCTGGTAGCCGCCCCAGCTCTGGCCCTGTATGGCCATTTTGGTACTGTCTACCCAGGGCATGGTGGATAAATATTTTGCTGCACTTACCACGCTGTTGTAAGCACTCTGCCCGGGCTCGCCCGTTTTGTAATAAATATTGGGATCAAAAACAAGGTAACCGTTGCTTACAAAATAAGGAATATTAATGGTAGATGCACTGGGTGCCGGAGCACGGTAATTGTACAAACCATCGGAGTTGCGTTCGTAAAAATAAAAGATAACAGGATATTTTTTTGCAGGATCAAAATTTTCTGGTTTAAATAAAATGCCTTCGCTCATTTTGCCATCCAGCATTTTCCATTTTACTATTTCTGTTGTAAGCCAGTTGTACTCTTTTTGCTGGCGGGCTATGTCGGTTATGGGGGTAAGACTGGTTAAAGCATTACCATAATACAATTCTGCAGCGGCAGGTGTGGAGCGCAAAACTAAATAACGTTCTGCATTTTTTGCTTTTACTACAGCTACATTTACATAAGGTCCCATTGCCATTTTTTTGGGAGCAGTTATGGTATCAATCTTTTTAAAAAAATATCCCCCTTCTTTATTTATTTTATTTTGCGATTGTAAAAGAATATTTTCTCCCGGCTCAAGAAAACGTTTTTCAGAGTCCAGCCTTACATAATTAAATTCGGTTTTATTTTTTCTGCCATAACCATCAGTAATATTTTTCGGCTCTTCTATACCGTTAGGATCTACCTGCCAAATGTCAAATTCATCTTTTACTAAAAACCAGGCATCGTTTTTTACCCACCCTATACTGCCTGATGCCGGTGCAAAATCGGGCACATCATTTTCAGTGTCATACAAGGGTTCTTTTATTTTTTGCGTAATATTTTTAATATTACCATTGGCTACATTATAAGTAAAATAATTTTTTAACAGCGGGTTATACCAATACACATATTTTCCCTGCGGAGAAGCCATATAATTTCCATAACTGTTATTTTTAATGAGGGTACGCTTTGCGTTGTTACTGTTAATGATATACGCAGTAAACTTTGTTCTTCCTTCCCACTGCGCAGAAGTTCTGTTCCCTTTTGTACTCTGAGCCAGCACCCAGTCTGCATTTCCTTCATCTATCAGTGTAACATTTTCTGCAGTTTCATCTGCCAGTTGTACCAGCTCATTACTACCGGGTATTGTTACCGCCATATAACTCCTGTGCAGTTCCTGCTGCAGTTGCTTTAGTTGCTGAGGCTGCAGATAATCATCGTTGTAATGCCATATATCCAGGCGGGCAAGTTCAAAATCTACAAGGGTAGTATCTTTTGGAGGTTGTACGGGTGCTACCCCAAAATATAATTTTTGCCCGTCTTTGCTAAAAATGGTATTGCCGTTTTCGCTAACGGTACTGCCTATCTTCATGCCCGGCGTATTTTTATCTGCAATGGCTACAGCAGTATCTGCACCATTTTTATAATACCATAATTTGTAATATTTTTGCAAAGCCTTGCTGCTGCTATCCCTCTCTGCTACAAATGCAAGCTGGTTTCCTTCTTCATCAAAAGCAAAATTCTTTGCATCGTTTAATCCTTTCATTACGGTATCTGTATTACCGGTTTGCAGGTTGTACATTAAAACCAATGCTTTGCTGTTGCTATCCTTACTGTTCTTTGTAGTTTCCATTAAAAGCCTTTTCCCTTTTTCATCAAAAAGATATTCACTCACCAGTTTAAAGGAGCGAAAGGTTGCTGTATTTAAATTTCTTACAATAAGTTCTGTGCCTTCGGCAGTTGCAGATGCTCCGGGTGCCTCATCTCCTTCTGCATCGTTTATGGTTTCTTCTGCCGGCAGCTCATCTGCTTTTTTGTAAATTTCTTTTACCGCTTTTTTTGCCGCATTTATAAATTCTTCTTTTTCAATTTTACCTTTTATAGAATCCAGTGATTTACGTATGAGAGAATCTGCCAGCCTGGTAAGCATATCTACCTTTTGTTTTATACTATCCGCAGTGGGTTTCTTTTTTGATCCTGTATCGGGTAATAATTTTTCCAGGTGATAAGCCAGCCAGCCACTACCCTTTTGCGGGGTTTTAAAAGATTTTACCCGGCTGAATGTAATTACACTATCAGTACCCAGTACAACAATACCCAAAGAATCTTTGGGCATATCCTCTGGCTTTTTCTTTTTTATTTTTGCCTGGCGTGTATTTGCATAAGGTGGTTTTATTTTAAATACAGCATAAGCGTTATCTTCAGTTATTACAGCATCATATCCCCTTGCAATAATTTTTTTATAGCCGGTCGCAATGTTTTGTATTACCAGCTCACCATCGCCTTCCTGCGCATTTATGGCATATACTATATAATTGCCATCATTACTTATGGCACGTTCGCCTGCCGATTTCCAGCCATCATACACACTGTGATTTAAAGGTTTTTTATTTTGTGCATTAAGCAGGTTAGCCCAAAAGACAAACAGGAGCAATAAAATTTTTACCATTGAAATTTTTTATTTAAAGCATTAAAGTTATTGGAATCTTTTTATCCTTTGCACCTGTTTTACAATTATACCAATATAACTTTATAAAAGTCTAAAATCTTTTATACCGGAATTTACCAAATGCTTACACATATCGCTAACTGGGAAAAGCCTAAAATGAAATTCCATTTGGTATTAGTGTACAGGCGGCAATTTATTTTTATTTTTTTCTATAATATGCAGCACCCATAGAGAAAGAATGAGCCATAAAATACCCATAGCAAAACCTGCCATTACATCTGTGGCATAATGCACCCGCAGGTAAACACGGCTTATACCCACCATAAGGCTGATACTCAAAAACAAAACGATTAAAACAATTTTTAAAGGAACATTTTTTACCCGTTTATTTACCATAAAAATTAATAAGCCAAAAAAAGTAAAACTCATAAAAGCATGCCCGCTTGGAAAACTAAAGCCGGCTACTTCTTTCAGCAAGGGAGTAACCGGCCTGGGCCTTGTAAAAAATAATTTAAGCCCAAACATGAGCAGCAGGCTGCTTGTGGCTACCGCCGCAGTTTTTATGGTAAACCATATATCTTTTTTTACATAAAAAGAATAAGCTATTAATAAAAGATTGGCAGGAACCAGGAAGAAATGCGAACCAAAAAAAGTAAAGGTCTGCATGAGTTGTGTAGTATTGGCATTTACATGCCTGCTCCAAAAAAGGAAGACATCTTTATCTATGCGGTCTGCTTTTTCTACAAACACTTCCTTTACCAGGAATACAATTAGAAAAGCAGAAGAGAAAAAAGCCGACAGTATAATAAACAATTCTAAACTAAGCAGCTTTAACCTGTTTTTAATTGTAGTAATATTCTCCTGTATCCATCTTTTCATGCATTATATTTTTAAGGAAAATAATTCAATGCCGGATGCTTTTCCTTTCAGGTCAATAATGCCGAGGCTTTCGCTTTGCCAGTCTTTAAGGTTGCTGCTGTCTATAAAATCTTTTGACACAATAAATTTTTGGTTGAGCTCATTACATGCACTGCGGATACGGGCAGTAGTATTCATGGTATCGCCACTCATGGCAAGGTCTTTTTTTATTACACCTATTTCTCCCACGGTTACATCTCCCACATGTATGCCCACCCTAAACTCCGGTACGATATCATACTTACGCCGGAACCGCTCACTGTTTTTCTGTATATTTTTTCTTGATTCTATAATGGCAGACATACAACATTTAGTGTTTGATTTACTATATAACCAGGATACCACAACCTCATCTCCTACATACTGGTAAATTATCCCTCCATGTTCAATAAGCGCCATAGAAATATGAAAGATAAATTCCCGGATAAAAAGAAAATACTGCTGGTGGCCGAGTTTTTCTGCAATGGGTGTAGAATCTTTAAGATCTATAAACATTACAATCCGGTTTTCAATTTTTGGTTTTATATACTTACCTGCCAGGATATCTAAAAATACACCAGGAGAATATTTATCGTTTATTTCTATAAACAATTGTGTAACCACAAACAATACAATCCAATAAAGGGTTTTCTTTAAAAGCCACCTGGGCTCTACAGATGCTTTAAAAAATATATTCATAGAATCTTTGCCCGACAAACCGAGCACTAATTTTTTATCTACAAAATGCACCAGGAAGGTAATTAAAAAAGCTGCACATAAGAGTATAACCGTTTTAAACAAAAAGTTTATGAGTAAAGGACTGTTTTTAAAAATATTTTTAAGCGTAAAAATAAAAAGATAGCCCATAACCAGGCTCATACAAAACACCACTGCAGCACGGATGAGTAAAGAATAGGTATGATTAAAATTAGTATAATCATTCAGCAGGGCTACCACTATATCTATAACCGTCCAAAAAAAAGCGATATATAGAATGCGGCGAAAACGGAATTTACTTACTCCTGAAAAAATAGAATATTTATTTTCCTGGTTTAACATGGTTTTGTTTGGAGGTATGTATAAATGTCGTTTTGCGCATTGTATGCGTGGCCCTGCGTAGGTATGCGGTACTGGTGCATATCAGATAGTATCTGAACAGCCTTAGTGTTATCTGCCCACTGCATATTAAAATAATCTATCAGCTCCTGCCGGCATTGCCTGTCTTTTAAATAAATACAAACTTCTATACGGCGGCGCAGGTTGCGTGTCATTAAATCTGATGAACCCATGGCTACAACTGCGTCCTCATCTGTGCCAAACAAAAACAGCCTGGTGTGCTCCAGGTATTTATCTACAATTCTTTTTACAGTAATATTTTCGCTTATCTTTTGCACGCCAGGCACCAGGCAGCAAATACTGCGCACTATCAACTGCACTTTTACGCCTGCCTCACTGGCTTTGTACAGGAGGTTTATAAAATAAGTTTCTTCCAGGTTATTTACTTTTATACGGATAAGGGCAGGGAGGCCTTTTGCTGCTTTTTTCATTTCGGCTTCAATAAGCTTTTCAAATTTATCTACAAGGTTAAACTGTGCTACAAACAATTCATTAAAAGAAATGTGTTTAGTGCCTGAAGCGATATTCTTTTTCTGCATAACAGTAAAAAGCTGGTTAAGCTCTTTAGAAACATTTTCGTTTGAAGTCATCAATACATGATCTGTATAAAAAACTGCTGTGCTCTCATTAAAGTTGCCGGTGCTTATTACAGCGTAAGAAATAATTTTATCCAGTACCTTTTTTTTAACCAGCGCAATTTTTGAATGAACCTTTATTGCCGGATCGCTGTATATGAGTTTTACTCCTGCCTGTTTCATTACCCGGCTCCATTTTATATTGTTGGCTTCGTCAAATCTTGCTTTTAATTCTATAAAGGCCGTAACTTTTTTACCGTTTTTAGCAGCACTTATCAGTGCATTTACAATATGCGATTCCTGGGCTACCCGGTATAGGGTTATGTATATTTCTGTTACATCCGCATCTACAGCAGCCTGGTTAAAAAAACTCAGCACCGGCGTATAAGAATGATAAGGCAAATGCAGCAGCACATCTTTTTGAGAAATAGTTTTAAAAATATCTCCGTTTACAGTAGATGGAGGATAAATAACAGGTTGCTGTTTTGCATAAAAAAGAGATGCATCAAAACTGGGAAAACCAAACAGGTCGCTGAGGTTATGATAACGCCCGCCGGCAAAAAGATCATTTACATTTACATTAAATATCGAGGCCAAAAACATCTGCAGGTTGGCAGGCATTTCTTTTTGGTACAGGAACCTGGAGGCGGAGCCTTTTTCTCTTTTAGATAATTTTTTTTCTATCTTATCCAGCAGGTCTGTACTGTAATCATCATCCAGCTTTAGTTCCGCATCCCGGTTAAACTTTATGCTGTACACACTTTGTATGGTTTGCCCAGGAAAAAGTATGCCTATATTTTCTCTTATAATATCATCAATAAAAATAACATAGCGTATTTCTTCTAAGACAGATAATACATAAAACCGCTTTAGTTTTTTGGAAGGAATATTTATGGCCACATGGCTGATGGTATTTTTAAGGGTATTACTGATGGTAACAACAAAGTACAATTGATTATTTTCCGGCAAAAAATCGTGGCAGGTTTCCGGGCCCAGAAAAATGGGCTGAATAAAAGACAAAACTTTTGAAAGAAATATTTCTTTTATTTCTGCCTGGTGGCCGGCATGTATGGGCTGATTATAATAAAAAAATATTTTCTCCTGCTGCAGTGCAGGCAGCAATTCATTAATAAGTATATCGCCAAACTGATCTAACTGGCTGTTGATATTATTTTGAACCATTTCTGCAATATCATTTTCGCCCATCAGCAATTCTTTTTTCCTGGTTTTTTTATCCAGCTTTGATAAAGCTATAACAGCAGGATATCTTACCCTGAAAAACTCATCGAGGTTGGAAGAAAAGATAGCCAGAAATCTAAGCCTTTCGTACAGGGGCACATTTTTGTCCCTGGCTTCCAGTAAAACCCGGTGATTAAATCCCAGCCAGCTGATATCCCTGTTAAAGAGCATACAATTATTTTATAGTTTTGTGATTTGCAAAATTTTCAGGGTTAAATATATTTTAGTTTACAGGATTAGAAGTTTAGCATAGCACCAAATCTTAATACATTAAAATGGTGAACCGCTGCTATTGCCAACTGCTGTAGAAGTGTTACCGCTGTTTATAAAAGATGCAATACCAAAAGCAAGAACAGAAATAATAATACCAAACATGAATATGTTATATGCCAGCCTTATTAACTTATATTTTTTTCCTAGTACGGTACCCAGGCTGTATATATCCTGTATGATAGAAGTGTAGAGATAATCCGGATCATTCATCATTCTGCGCATGGCATTTTCATAATCAGCTTGTGGCATCTTATGAAAATTTCCAAAGAAAAGGAGATTGGTTTTTTTGTTTACAATATCCTCATCTGCAAAGGTTCCGGCACTTAGTTTGGGGCGTGTGGCCAGTATAGACACCACAATAGTAGCCACAGAAGACATTAAAAATATAATGGTTGGATAAGTAAGATAAGGATCGGTTTGCAGTTTGCGTAGCAGTATAGATAAAATTACAGAGATGATAATAGCATTTACCGAAATAAGAATATTGGCTTTGTTATCTGCCATTTCGCTTAGCTGAATATGATTGGATGAGGTAAGGCGCAGCATGGTTTGCATACCTTTGGTAGTGCCCTGTTTTTCATCTATAAGCGGAAATTCTTCTGCTGCCATTTCTTCTATACTTTTTATCCGCTTTTCAGTTTTGGTCTTTATCTTTTTCATGTTATATCTTTTAGTATCGTTTAATAAATCCCTGCAGTAACCGGTATAGTATTCGTGATTTTGCAGCATTGCAAACGTTTGTTCATCAAAAACACTTTTTGGTAAAATGCCTTTTTTGTCCAGTGCAAATTCCTCGTAAACAAGTTTGTTATTTTTTTTAAACTCGTTAGTTCCCAAATGATAGGTATCGGCATCGGCTATAATTTGCTGCAAAAGATTTGCGGGGTTTCTTGGAGAGCGGGTAGCCAAAATGCATTTCTCTATTTCTGCTATTATATCCTCTCCCAAAGAAAACTGCTGAACAAATTCTTTCATCAGTGCAACGCTTTTTTCTTCATGTTCTGCAGGCTGCACAAAAAGATAACCGGTATCGTGAAACCAGGCAGCTACATAAACAATGAGCATTTCATTTTCTGTAAGATGATAATGGCCCGCAATTTCGTTTGCCCTGTTTACCACATTTTGAGTATGCTTAAGGCTATGAAAAACCAACCGGGGATTTTGCAGTTCTTCAAACAAGCCAGTTACATGCTGCTGAGTTTTTTTATAAATAACGGAATATTCTTTTACTGCCATAAATTTTAAAAACTAAGGTTAAACTTTGTACCTAAAGTAAAATTAAATAATTTGTCCTCTTCTGAAATACCAACTGCAGCAGACAACATAATCATATTAAAAGGTACAAAATAAATACCTCCGCCCGCAGAGTTGTGCCATTTTTTTGAAGATTCTCCTTTTTGCCAAACCCTGCCTATATCAAAGAATCCCATTACACCCACGTCGCCGGGCAATATGTGTGATTTAGACTGAAATAATTTATACCTCAACTCTGCACTGCTATACAACATAGATGAACCCGAAAATCTGTTTTTACGAAAGCCTCTTAAATAATTATTGGCTCCAAGCGATACCGCCTGAAAATATTCGTAATGGTTGCTGAAAATATGTCCCCCTCCAAACCTAAGTACTGTGGCCAGCCTGCTAAAATCAGAAACTTTAGCATATATAGTCATATCCGAATTTATTTTTACCAGGTCGTTGCTGTTTTTATTAATGCCGTAAAGAGAACTGAATTCAGAATACCAGGTAATACCTCTTGAAGGAAAAATTTCGTTGTTTACATAATTAATATCCATTTTAGCTTTAAAACCTGCATAGTCTTTTTGTGCATAAATGCTTGCAGAATCTATGCCTACAAGGGATGGCTTACCTAAAATACGCTGGCTGTTATCTTTAAACTTATTCCAGTAATGATAAAATGAAGGGCCTATAGATACCTGGAAAATTTCATTGAATCTTTTTCTGTACAAAATATCGGCACTTACATATTTATGCCTTACCCGGTAATAAGATATATCATTGGTTTTATCATAAACCGTTTGATTGCCCAGGCCGAAAAAACTATTAAGGGTAGGATTTACAAATTCTGCATTTACAACCAGGTCGTTTTTAAATAATATTTTATTAAATTCTGCTTTATATTTTAACTGGTAGGCATTATCATTGGTGGGCGAAATTAAAGTAGTAAGTTTTTGATCGGTAGCATAAGGATCTTTTCTAAAACCAAAAGAACGGGAATGAAAACCCAACCCCAGCAGCAATCCGTCTTCTGCATTAAAACCAAGGTTTATCATAGGAAAAACGAACTGGTTGTATTGAAATCCTGTGCTTTTATAATCCAGTACATCTACATTTGATGAAGTTTCTACATTGGTTCTTGTAAGGTTCATCAGTACATTTTTTTCTGTAGTTAAATCGTAAAGATAGTTATGCAAATTGCCCTTAAGATTAAACGTATCATCTCCTTTTCCGCCAATAATCCTTACCTTAATACGGGATGAAACAGCTTCATCAATTTCAAATTTATCATTGCCATTTAAACCATACAGGCGCAGTTCTTTTGTAACAGCAGGATTAAAACTGCGGCTGTATAAAAGCAGCGCTGTATCGCTCTCTTTTTCTTTTTTATAAACGTTTAATTTTAATTGGTTATTATCATTGCTGATATGAAAATATTCTTCCTGGTTACTGCCGGTAATATTAACCTGCTTAGAAATAAACCTGTAATATTTCATAGCATCTTTTAACAGGTTATTGCGCCGGGTCTTTAATTTTAAGGCTGCCTTTTGAGCAAGCATGGGCTTTATTTCCCTGGGGTATTTATCTACAGCTTCATCAATTACGGTGTCGTTTATTTTGTAAATAAAGCTATCTGTAATTGCTTTCCACTGAGGTTCATCAATGGTGTTTAAAAAACTGCGGTCAAAATCTTTAGCTACCTGGTTTAGCCCGTTAATATCTTTTATATTTTTTTTGAAGCCCTGCAAAAAACGCATTTTTTGTTTAGAGAGTATTTTAAGCAGCAAGCCATCAGAATTAAAAAAAGCCTGGTCACGATCCCTGGGAACGGGATAGTACAATTTTCCTTTACCTGTATCATCTGTACCCCATTTCCATTGATCGGCGTGGCGGTCAAAATCGCCAATGAGCATATCCAGCAGGCGTGCGTTAAGTACTGCAGGCTGATTTATTTTATGATCGTTTTCTTCGTACAGTTTATTCAATATTTTACTGGTGCTTTTTGTATCGTTATCCGGCACCGGGTTTCTGTCTTCAAGCGTTACCATCCTGTTTGCAAACAGAGAGCGGTATTTTCCCAGGGCCGGATCGTCGGGCACAAAAAAATACTTTGGCCCTGCAGATGGTATGCCGGCGGCTTTTGCCAGTACAGGCACCACCAGCGGCGAGTAAGGATCGCTTGCAGAAATCATATCTTCTACAACATCCTGGGCCAGTGTGCCCCGCAGATTTTGAGGAAGGGCTTTTTCAGGATCTTTTTCTATGGTGCGAAGTGTCCATTCTTTTCCTTTACTATCTTCCAGCTTTAAAGATTTTGTTTGTTTACCGCCACCCAAACTTATTATTTTAAACCCTCCCTGTTCTTTGCGCACATTAAACATCTTTACAGCTATCGGCATGCTCCATACTTTCCGGTAATTATCCCCTAAAAATATTTGTGCAAACTTTTTTTCTTTTTTGTATTTATCTGTTGCCGATATTACCACACTGTCTTTAAAAACATATTCCACTTCCCGCATGGTATCTTTATCTTTTTTTTCTACATCAATTTTAGAAAAATTTACAATAT
>JAYVGA010000249.1:0-4651 GCA_043772635.1 Chitinophagaceae bacterium | reverse complement strand
TAGAAGTAGATTATGTGTACCAGGAAATGGACTCTTTTGTAAATGCAGAAGATATGCCTGCCGGCAGAACCAAACCCTGGGGCACGGGCCATGCTATATTATGTGCAAAAGATGCCGTTACCGAACCTTTTGCTGTAATTAATGCAGATGACTTTTATGGGCAGGATGCATTTAAAAAAGCTGCTGATTTTTTAAATAACGAATGTGATGAAAATACTTATGCTGTTATTGGCTACCGGTTAGATAAAACATTAAGCGAAAACGGAACAGTGAGCCGGGGCGTGTGTACGGTAGATGCAAACAATAACCTGGTAGATATTAATGAGCGCATAAAAATTTATAGTAAAGATGGCAAAGTGGTTTATGAAGAAAATGAAGAAATAAAAGAAGTAGATGGTAAATCAAATGTATCTATGAATTTCTGGTGTTTTCATCCTTCGGTATTTGAATTTACCGAAAAGCTTTTTAGTGTTTTTCCAAAGCAAAATTTTGATAATATTAAAGCTGAGTTTTTTATACCCATCATTGGCGACCAGTTTATAAAAAATGCAAAAGGAGTTATTAAAGTTATTCCTACATCTGCACAGTGGTTTGGGGTTACTTACAAAGAAGATGCGCCCGATGTAAAGAAAAGTTTGGATGCATTGATTGATGCTGATGAGTATCCATCCTCTTTGTGGGAAAGCTAAGTAACAGATAATAAAATAAAAGTATAGAAAAAGGGCTTCAAATACTGAAGCCCTTTTTCTATAGATTAATGCATTAAAATACTTCTCTTAATTCCCTTTTATCATAAACACATAATCTTCTAATTTTTCTATCTGGTCTTCCCTGGTAAGCCCTTTAAGTGCAGGAGCCGATGTAATTTTTAAGTTGGCATTAACCTCAATTTTCTTAGCCTCTTCTACAGCCCTGTGAATATTAATAGACTTAATGGCATATACTACGCCCTGTGCATTTCTTTCGGAGCTGGTAAGAATTCCAATCAGTTCGCCTTTTTTATTTATAACCGGTGATCCGCTGCTGCCTTCATTTGCAGCAGTATTTAACTGGCAATAAATAGTATCCATGTTGTAACCATTTTTGGCGCTCACATAACCCTCGCCATAAACAATTTCTTTTTTAGGATACCCCAGCATAAATACCTGTTCGCCCAGGCCGGCACTGGATTTTCTTATAACAAATGGGGTAGGGGCCATTTTCTTAAAATTAGAATCTCTTATCTTTAAAATGGCAATATCCCTTGGGCCATCTACATAAACCGCATCTACAGCAAATTGTTCTCCTTTATTATTTTCTATGATCAATTGATTTTTAGCTTCCCTGGCCACGTGTGCATTGGTAATAATATAATTGTTGTTTACATCAATTAAAAAACCGGTACCACGGAATTTCCCTTCAATTTTTGGTTTTTCAACCACTGTACTGCTGCTGCCTTGTTGTAATTGATTTATTTTATTTTCTATCTGCCTGGTTTTTAAAGCCTGCTCATTTATTTTTTCTACCAGCGGCTTAATATTAGGGTCTTCATTGGTATTTACAGCAGATACCAAACCGGCAATAAAAATAGAAACCAGCCCGGCAATAGAAGCTGCTACGGCCACGGTACGTTTGTATTTATTCCACAGTTGAACAACCTTGGCTTTGCCTGCAAGCGGTTTTCTAAAAACAAATCCTTCACCGGCCAGTTTAATTTCTACTTCGTGCAGGCTATGCTTAAAACTTTTGGTGGCTCCAAAAGTATTCAGTTCATTTAAAAAGAACATATGTTCCACTACAGCCTGGTCCAGTTCGGGATTATTTTTTCTAAGGTCTTCAAAATAAATCCGCTCCTGCTCCGGCATAGTTCCGTTTACAAATCTTTCTACGGCATCAATAAGTAAAGAGTCTTCCATTATTCTACATTTTTATACTGTGCAAAAAACAATTTTTTCAATCTCACCAAACATTTGTATTTCTGGGTTTTTGCATTATCGGCATTGGTATATCCAAAATCGGCTGCTATGGCCTGCATTTGTTTCTTTTGTATGTAGTAAGCTTCCAGCAGGCTTTTACAGGGTTCTCCTATTTTACCCATGGCTGCTTCCATAATGCTGAATTCGTTCTGCCGCTTTTCATGAACCTCTATATCTTCATCTACAGATACTACTTCATCAATATTATCGTTAGAGCCACTGTACCGTTGCAGCTGGCTTAGCTTTTTTAACCACAACCTGCGGCTCACAGCATAAATAAAAGTTTTCAGCTGGCAGTGCAGTTCAAAACTGCCGGTTTTAGCTTTCTCAAAAAGAACTATCATCAGCTCCTGGAAAATATCGGCAGCATCATCAGGGCTGCCGCTGTTGTTTATTACCAGCGATTGAACCATATTGTAATGCTCCCTGTAAATCTTTTCTATGCAGGATTTATCCTCATTGGCAAGACCTTGCAGTAAAATTTTTTCTTCTTCTATTGTGTTCACCTTGCTTGTGTATTAATCCTTTTTTTAATAAAAAGTAACCCAAAGCAACGAAAAAAATATTTTTTAAAAAAACCGGGTTACCTTTTTTCAATGTACGTATTAATAACAAATTATAATTTAAATTTAAACAAACAACAAAATGAAAAAGTTTTTAGCAATTGCACTTATCGCAGCATCTTTTGTAGCATGTAACGATACAAAGAAAGAAGAATCAACTACTACTACATCTGATACTACAACTGTAGTAGCTCCTGCAGTTATGGACACAATGCAGGTTGTAACAGATACAACAGTTAAAACAACTGTTACTACTGATACTACTAAAAAGAACTAATTTAAAAAGTAGTATTGATATAAAGAGTGCCTCCTTAATATCAATTAAATAATTAAAAAAGGCAACAATCGTAAAGATAGCCCCGGTTTACCGGGGTTATTTTTTTGGGTACACCTGCTGCAACCCTCATCATTGCTGAGGATGCTGTGGTTTCTAATATTATTTTAATTGCAGGTAAGCCGGTAAGACGTTTAAACAGAATGTTGAATATTTTTAGCCTTGCTTTTGCCCTGCCAAAAAATTTTTTGCATGCAATGTTGTGTTATATTAATATTGTGTGATATTATTTTTTTTACTTTAATGTAAACCCGTTAGTTTTGTGCAACAATGAATAAAACAGCTACATACACATTCCCAGCTTTCTTCTTCTATTATTTTAGAAGCCTGCCGGGCGTATGTTTATAATAAAAGAAATTTTAAAATTACATATAGGTCCCGGCTAAAAAGCCGGGACTTTTTTTATAAATAAATTTCCGGAAGATTAACCAGGGATTAAAAGAAATAAAACAAGGTAAGATGAATGTAAAAAATAAACCGTCTTATACAAACTATGATTCTCTAATTGAAAAAGGGATAGCTATACAGGGTTTTGAGGGATGCTTTCACCAGGTAGCTGCCCGTAACTTTTTTGGAAAAGAAGTACCCATAGTTTGTTGTGCTACATTTCGGGAATTAATAAAAAAGGCATCGGATAAAAAAGAAACTGCTGGGGCGGTAATGGCAATAGAAAATTCTATTGCCGGTAGTATATTACCTAATTATAATTTACTGCAAAACTCTGATTTAAAAATAGTTGGAGAAGTGTACCTGCAAATTAAACAGAATTTATTAGTTAATCCGGGGATAACACTCGAAGACATACGGGAAGTACATTCTCATCCCATGGCCATTCAGCAGTGTACGGGATTTCTTGATAAATATAACTGGAAGATGGTGGAAACGGAAGATACAGCTTTGAGTGCAAAACATGTTCATCAGCATAAAAGCAAACATATAGCGGCTATTGCCAGTAAACTTGCTGCCGATTTATACGGCCTGGAGGTATTGGCTCCCAACATTCATACTCAAAAAAATAATTATACCCGCTTTTTGGTATTAAAAAGGCAGGCAGATGCAGGCCAAATAGAAAATGCCAATAAGGCTTCCGTAAATTTTAGTACCGATCATACAAGGGGCAGCCTTGCAAAAGTGCTTACCAAAATAGCAGATGCAGGTATAAACCTTAGTAAGCTGCAATCTTTTCCCATACCCGGCAGCGACTGGCTTTATTCTTTTCATGCAGATATGGAGTTTGAAAATATAAATGACTTTAATAACCTGATTAATAACTTAATGCCGGTTACAAGTCAACTTAAGTTGTATGGTGTTTACCAGTCGGGCAATCTAAAATAAAAGTTTAAATATGAAACTGGCTAAAAGATTAGATGGAATTAATGAATACTATTTTTCTCAAAAGTTGAGAGAAATAGACAGCATGAATAAGGCGGGTAAAAATGTAATTAATCTTGGTATTGGCAGCCCCGATTTGCCGCCACATCCCGATGTAATTAACACCCTGCAGCAGGAAAGTGCAAAACCAAATACCCATGCTTATCAAAATTATAAGGGCAGCCCGGTGCTAAGAAATGCCATGGCAGTATGGTATGCTAAATGGTATGGCGTAACGCTGGATGCAGAAACAGAAATACTTCCACTCATAGGCAGCAAGGAAGGGATTATGCATATCTGCATGACTTATTTAAATGAAGCTTTATTTGCCTGGGGTATGCTGACAGCATCTGCTTCTCTCTGCAGCACCAGAAACCTTGTATAATTATTTTTTTGTGTATGAATATTTGGAGCAAGCACCTCCAGGT
>JAYVGA010000248.1:0-9507 GCA_043772635.1 Chitinophagaceae bacterium | reverse complement strand
CTTTTGAAATAATTTCGAAATGAGGAATAGAATCGACTACAAAAAAAGATACTGTACCAAGATCGGAAAAACGGGCATCAAGAATAAGATCAAACTGTTCGCCAATAAAAATTTGATCACGGTCAACCGTTACAGATATTTGCGGCTTCCCCTGTGCAATTACATGAATTGATAAAAGCAGATGATGCAGCGCTATTGGATAAAAATAATTGGTTCACTGTAGAAAATCTGCAATTTGAAACCAACAGTGCAAAGCTTAAAGCGGGTTCTGAAACGCAGTTGAAAAATCTTTACGAAGTACTAAATTGTTACAACACACTTGATCTTAAACTTGGCGGTTATACTGATAACTCCGGAGATTCTTTGAGTAATGTAAAACTATCTATGCAAAGAGCAGAAAGCGCAAAAGCTGCTTTGGTAAAAATGGGTATTAATCCTGCACGTCTTTCTGCAGAAGGTTATGGCCCCCAATTTCCGGTAGCTAACAATGCCACTTCTCCCGGAAGAGCACAAAACAGGAGAATTGATGTGAGGGTTACAAAAAAATAATCAGTATTAAGTTTATAATTTATCCCTGCTTATTAATTTAAGCAGGGATTTTTTATTTGGAGCCGTTTTTTAATCTATCACCAGGCAATTCCTTTGGCAAAAGTTAGCGCTTTAAAAAAATTTTATAAACGGCAGTATCTTTTACGAAATAATTCCTACATTGCTTTACGAAACACATCGTAATATGGAGAAAAACAAAATTTTAAAGCCTACCGAAGGAGAACTGGAAATACTGGGCGTACTGTGGGATACCGGTGCAGCAACGGTAAGAACAGTGCACGAAGAAATTTGCAAAAGCAAAGAAGCAGCAGGCTACACCACTACCCTGAAGCTTATGCAGATTATGTTTGAAAAAGGGCTGGTAACCAGGGACAGCAGCAGCAAAACGCATATTTACCAACCGGCTGTAAGCCGTGAAAAAACACAAAAACAGTTTGTAAATAAAATGATAAACAGCCTGTTTGCCGGCAGCAGTGCACAACTGGTATTGCACGCCCTGGGCGGTAATAATACGAGCAACGATGAACTGGAAAAAATTCAGGAGCTCATCAACCAATTAAAAGCAAAAAAATAAAACGCTGTTTATGGAGCAGTTTTCTTACGCTTTCATTACAACATTGCTGCACAGCATTTGGCAAACTGCCCTGCTGCTGTTTATCTATTTTATTTTTACAACAGGCAGTTACAAAACATCGCCGCTCTTTAAAAGAAATTTTTTATTTGCCATACTAAGCCTGCAGCTTCTTTGTTCGCTCTTCACTTTTTTTATTATTTATACGCAACCTGCAAACCAAGGCTTAGCAGGTTATACTTTTTTGGCGCTAAGCCAGGTTTTTGATAACTCATGGCTGCTAAGCAACGCTCCCCTTTTCTTTTGGGCTTATACATTTGTAGTGCTGTATCGTATTGGTTATTCTTACATTCACTACACAAATTTTATAAATCATTATAAAAAATCGCTCATAAAACCAGCCATAGATCTTCGTTTGTTTACCGTAACAAAAGCTTTTCATTTTGGTATAAAAAGAAAAATAAGTCTTTGGTGCAGCAATGCCATTACCACACCCATGACTTTTGGTTTTTTAAAACCGGTTATACTTTTACCCCTGGCTTTGGTAAACCAGCTAAGCCTGCAGCAAACAGAAGCCCTCATCATACATGAACTTACACATATCCGCAATAATGATTTTTTGCTAAACTGGTTACTCCTTATTATGCAGGCATTGTTTTTCTTTAACCCCTTTATACACATTATTGCAAAAAAAATAAAAATAGAAAGAGAGAAAGATTGTGATGTAAGAGTTTTGCATTTTAATTATAATGATATAGTGTATGCAGAAACTTTACTTATTGCTGCACAATACCAGCAGAAACAATTAAGCCTTCAGCTTGCTGCAGTTAAAACAAAAAAACAATTGTTAGAGCGCATACACTTCTTTTCTGATAAAAAAAATATTGAGTTTGATGGAAAAAACCTGTGGTTTATTACTATGATGGGTTTGATAACAATAGTGCTGGTAAATGTATTATTGGTGCAGGCATTTACACAAAAGCAAACCAGCAAAACGGATGTGCCAATATTTACAGCAAAAAAAATTATTACTGCTGCTAATGATTTAAATAAAAATATTACAACTGGTGCGCTAATTGAAAAAGAACCACTAATGGTGGCTTTGGCTAAGCCTCTTACTGCAAAAGCTAAACGAAATCCTGCTTTAAATAAAATTAAAAATAATAGCGCAGCACCCGCTACTGAAACTGGCTTAGATACAGAAGCCGAAGAAGTTTTTTATGCAATGCCCGCATCAAACTCTGAAACATTAGTGGAAGGAAAAGAGATGATTATTAAAGATGAAAGCTCTGACGGAAAAAAAATTACTGCTGCCTTTAAAGCCCTTCTTATAAATGGTGTATGGACTTTTGAACCACTGTGGATGATATCTGAAACCAAACCTTTAAAAGACAGTTTAGTTCACACAAAAGATTCTGTACTTAAATTAATTCCTGCTGTACAATAAGCGGTTTAAGTTACAAACAACAGTCAGCGGATATTTTTCTTCAGCCTAAACCAACAATTTAAAAAACACTACATCACAACTTTGTAACCCTTGATACCTTTTGCTCCAGCAGCAGCATATCTGCCAGTACAAAAGCAGTTACGGCTTCCAGTACAACCGGTACTCTTAATGCAATGCATAAATCGTGTCGGCCTTTTACAGAAAATGTTTCTACGGTATCGGTTTCAATATTAAGTGTTTGCTGTTCTTTTGGTGTAGAAGAAGTAGGTTTTACCACCACCCTGAAAATAAAATCGTTGCCGTTGGTAATACCGCCAAGGATACCACCGGCATTATTGGTAAGGGTTTTACCTTCTTTGTTTTGTAATGCGTCGTTATGCTGTGAGCCAAACATTTTTGCAGCAGCAAAGCCAGCCCCAAACTCTATTCCCTTAATGGCCGGAATGGCAAACACAGCATGACTGATTAAAGACTCGGCAGAGTTGAAGAAAGGTTCTCCTAAACCCATGGGAAGATTTTTTACCACACACTCTACAATACCGCCTGCACTGTCTTTAGCATCAATGGCTTTTTGCAAACCTTTTTCTATATCTGCTTCTCCTGCTATTTGTGTTATAGTTGCATTACAGCTAATATTTTTATCTGCCAGTAACAATATCTTTTTTGCTACCACACCTGCAGCTACCAGGCATACGGTTAGCCTTCCGCTAAAATGCCCGCCACCACGGTAATCTTCGTGGCCACCAAATTTTTGAGATGCCACAAAATCTGCATGCCCGGGCCGGGGAAAGCTGCGCAGTTTTTCATAATCGGAGCTGCGGGTATTGTTGTTTTCAAAAATAATGGTAAGCGGGGCACCCGTGGTTTTATCATTAAAAACACCTGATAAAAAAATGGGCAGATCATCTTCTTTGCGGGGCGTGGTACCCTTTTGCATTCCTCCTTTTCTTCTTTCAATATCTGTAAAAAAATCTGCAGCAGTTAACGCAATGCCTGCCGGGCAGCCATCTATAACAATGCCTGCAGATGGGCCGTGCGATTCACCAAAAATGTTTACCCTGAAAATGGTTCCAAAACTGTTCAAAATATTTTATTTTAATTATTAATTATTAAAAAACTAGTGCTCATCTGATATTCCCTTGGTTCGTGGAGACACTAACCAAGGCGGGGTGGTTCGTGAGACACGAACCACGGCGGAGAACCACGAACCAAGGCGGGCCGCCGCCGTTCGTGTTTCCACGAACGGCTTGTATGCGAATAAATATTCTGTTTTTAAACACTATAAAAGAACTTATTGATATTCTTAATTACTCTCCTGCTTCACAGATACACCCAACAATTTTAAATGCTCATAAAAAGCAGGGTATGATTTATCAATGGCCTCTGCTTCATCAATAGTAGTTTCGCCTTCGGCTTTTAAAGCTGCTACCGCAACTGCCATTGCTATCCTGTGATCGTGGTGCGAATGCAATGCTCCTCCCTTTAATGCTGCTCCTCCTTCCACTAACATCAAATCGTCCTGCAATTTAATGGATACACCCATTTTTAAAAACTCCTGTTGTAAAGTTAAGGCACGGTTGCTCTCTTTATGCGCCAGCCTGCTTACGCCCTGTATTACAGATGTTCCCTTGCAATAAGCCGCCAGTGCTACCAGCGGCGGAAACAGATCGGGACAATCTGTAGCATCAAAATTAAAAGGCTGAAGCGTTGCAGGTTCTACTGTAATTTCTTTTGCTGTAATACTTATTACAGCTTTGCTCATCATTAATGCCTGCAGTATAGCCCGGTCTGCCTGAGTGGAAAATACATCCAGTCCCCTTACCGTAATCTTTCCTGCAATGGCTCCTGCCACAAGTAAAAATGCAGCTCCGCTCCAGTCTCCTTCTATGGTGTAGTTCATCAGTTGAGTGGTGGAATGGTTGATTGGTTTTATAAGAAAAAATTCATAATTATTATTTTCAACTTTATATCCAAAATGCTCCATCATCTGCAGAGTAAGATCTATATAAGGTTTACTTTTTAGATTGCTAACGGTAATGGTTACCGGCTTTTTAGCTGCTTTTGCAAAAGCTATGAGCAAGCCCGTTAAAAACTGGGAGCTGAGCGAACCATCTACCAAAATATCTTTTGGCAAAAGCGGGCCATGAACAGTGAGCGGAAGTTTTCCATTATCAGATAAAATACTTACGCCGAGCTGGGGCAAAATTTTATCAAAAAAATTCATGGGGCGGGTGAGCAGGCTGCCACTGCCGGTAATGGTAATGGCTGATGAACTTAATGCTGCAATGGGCGTAAACATCCGGATGCTGAGGCCGCTTTCGGAGCAGGAGAAGTAAGCACCTGCCCCCTCTAAATCTTCCCCGAAGGGGGAGACTTGCAAAGACTCCAATAATTCAGAACCTGTTATTTTTATTGAAGTGCTTTCTGCTTTTTCAATTATGGCGCCTAAGTTTTGTATGATGGATAAAGCTGCTTTATCATCGTTACTCTGGCCCGGATTGTGAATAATGGTTTGGCCATTGTGCAGCAAAGCCAGCGCACATGCCCGCTGCATGGCACTCTTGGAGGCCGATGCCATAACCGTTCCACTAATACCCGAAGGAAAAATTTTTACCTGCATAAATACATATCATTACTGCCTAAAGGCATTGAGTAATTAAATCTTTTAACTGTACCAGCGAAATGGGTTTAACCACCGCCGCACCAATGGCATCCAGCAAAATAAAACTCATCATATCATTGGTTCTTTTTTTATCCATAACCAGTATGTTCCACATATCATCTTTATCAAATGCATGCTTTACGGGTAAGTGGTATTGCTCCAAAAGGGCTATTATTTTTTGCTTGTCTGCCGAATGAAAATTATTAATTTCTTCGCTGATGGTAGCTGCTGCAACCATACCAATGCTTATTGCATGACCATGCGGAAGATTGTACATATTTTCTATGGCATGGCCAATGGTATGCCCAAAGTTCAGGAGCTTACGGTCGCCGGTTTCAAATTCGTCTTTTAAAACAACGGTAGTTTTAATGCTTACATTTTTTTCTATGAGTGCAGACAGTAAGTTTTTGTCATTCCGGAAATCGGCCAGGTCTTTTTGAGAAAGAAAATCAAAAAAAGAGGCATCTTTAATACAGGCATGTTTAATAATTTCTGCAAACCCATTTACCCATTCCTCTTCGGGGAGGGTATCTAAAAACCCGTAATCAAATAATAAATGATCTGGCTGGTAAACAGTGCCCACCATATTTTTAAAAGGGCCTACATCTACCCCGTTTTTACCTCCTACTGCCGCATCCACCATGGCAAGAACAGATGTAGGTACCAGCATCAGTTTTATGCCTCTTTTATAAATACTCGCAGCATATCCTGCCATATCTGTTACCACACCGCCACCCACTCCTACCAGCACGGTTTGTTTATCTGCCTGCAGCTCCAGCAACTGGCTGATGATATCATCTACGGTGCGCTGTTGTTTAAACTCTTCTCCTGCCGGTAATTTTATAGTGGCATATTCTTTAAATTTTTCTTCGTGATGTTTAAATACATTTTCATCCGTTACTATTACTATTTTATCCCTGGGATACAAAAGCGACAATTGTGAAAAAGATGCATCAAAAATGTATTCCACTTCTTTGTTGGAAAATGCCAATAATTCTTTTCTCATTAATTTTTTTTAAGATTAAGAAAGCCGTGAGCGGTTAGCTTTTAGCTGTGAGCTATTAGCTATTAGCTAAACCCATTTGCATGCATATTTGCCCATTGTTTATTGCCCATTACTTATTGCTCATTTGCTTATTAGCACATTGCCCCTCACTTTTCATCATACATCACTTTATTCTGATGGCTGATACTTTCCAAATGCACAGCATCAAAATAACGGATGATAAATTCTTTGCTAAGGCCCAGTACTTCTCCCTTTGTAACAGCACGGTCCAGTATTTCGTTCCAGCGGTTTGTTTGCAGGATGGTGATATTATTATCTCTTTTGTATGCTCCAATTTTATCTGCAACTTTCATACGCTGGCCTATGAGTGTCATCAGTTCATCATCTATATGATTTATCTGTTCTCTCAGTGTAGCCAGTGCCGTTATGAATTCTTCTCTCGTTGTATTTTCAGAACGCCATGCTATTCCTTCAAGAATTTCCTTTAATCTTTCCGGTGTAACCTGCTGCTTGGCATCGCTCCAGGCGTTATCGGGGTCTATATGGCTTTCCAGCATTAGGCCACCAAAATCAAGATCAATACTTTTTTGTGCTACAGACTGCAGCATGTGCCTGTTGCCGCATATATGCGAAGGATCGCAAACGAGTAACATTTCCGGGTATCTTCTTTTCATTTCAATAGGCAGGTGCCACATGGGTGCATTTCTAAATTCGGTATTACCATAATTGGAAAAGCCACGATGTATCATACCCACTTCTTTTACACCTGCTTTTTGTATGCGCTCTATAGCACCGCTCCAAAGTTCAAGATCGGGGTTAATAGGATTTTTAATAAGCACCGGTACATCTGTGCCGCGCAGGGCATCGGCTACTTCCTGCACGCTGAAAGGATTTACGGTAGTACGGGCACCAATCCAGAGAATATCTACATCAAACTGCAGTGCATCCTGTACATGTTTTGCCGTAGCTACTTCTACTGCAAGAGGCAGGCCTGTAATTTTTTTGGCCTGAGCAAGCCATGGTAAACCTTTTACTCCAATACCTTCAAAAAGCCCGGGTTTGGTTCTGGGTTTCCAGATTCCTGCACGCAGCACATCTACTTTTCCGGTAGCTGCCAGGCGCTGAGCCGTTTCTAATACCTGTTCCTCTGTTTCGGCGCTGCAAGGGCCGCTGATAATAAGTGGACGCTTTTTCCACACCTGCATGATGTTTTCTTTCATTGTTGTTGTTTGTGTTTGCATTGTAAAAGTAGTTTTTATGTATGGTGAATCGTGAATGGTGAATGGTGAAATCCTTGAAGCTTATACTTTTATTAAAATATTTCAATTTCAGAAAGCCCTCTCAAGCCTTCACTATTCACCATTCACCATTCACCTTTTGTCTATTTTAATATTCTCGTAATCGTGTTTGCATGTTCTATCAATTGTGCCAGGTATTCATAATTTTCTTTTTCCAGGCAGCTTTTAAATTTTCTTAGCTGGCTTATATGTTCATTCAAAACATCCAGTACATTTTCTTTGTTCTGCATAAAAATAGGTACCCACATGGCTGCATTACTTTTGGCCAGTCTTACGGTACTTTCAAAACCGGCACTGGCCAGTTCAAAAATGGCATCATCTTCTTTTTCTTTTTCTAAAACCGTATTGGCCAAAGCAAAAGATGTGATATGTGAAATATGACTGATGTAAGCTGCGTGTAAATCGTGTGCTGCAGCATCCATATAAATAATGTGCATGCCCAGGGCTTTGTATAATTTTTCTACCAGGTTTAAAGCATCAGGAGCCGTATTTTCTTTATTGCAGATCACTACCGCTTTATTTATAAATGCTCCGCTTACCGCAGCCGTTGGCCCGCTAAACTCTGTGCCCCACATAGGATGTGTAGCCACAAAACGATTAAGGCTTTTACTGTTTTTGGCTGATATACATACTGCATTTTTAGTAGAGCCTACATCCATTACCACCTGCTTTTTTACCTTGTTTAAAATATAAGGTAAAATCTCCTGAGCTGCATTAACAGGCACACACAGAATAATAAGATCAGTTTCATCTATGGCTGTATCCAGTGCTGTTATCTTATTTACCAATCCCAATTCCAAAGCTTTTTGCTGATGATTTTCATTTGAATCTACTCCAAAAATAGTGGAGCAAATATTTTTTTCTTTTAATGCCAGGGCAATAGAACCGCCTATTAAACCAATGCCGACGATGGCAACGGCAAAAGACCCGGCCCCCTCTAAGGCCCCCTCTAAATCTCCACCGGCGGGGGAGACTTGCGAAGTCTTAAATGAATTTGACTTAGTTTCTAATTTTGAATTCTCTAATTTCATTTTAAATTTTCTTTACATTTTCTTCTTCCAATTATTCTTCGCTTAAAGCTCCTCTATAATCAGTTCCCCCTTTAGGGGGCGGAGGGGGCTCTGGCTTTTATTCTCTCTATCGCTTCCATAATTTTTTCTTCTGTACTGCACAAACTAACTCTTACATATTTATTTCCGTTAGTTCCAAAAATGCCACCCGGAGTAATAAACACATTTGCATTATGCAACACTTCTTCACTTAACTCATAACCATCTTTATATTTCTGAGGAATGGCGGCCCATACAAACATGCCTGCCTGCTTTGCATCAAAACTGCAATGAAGCAATTGTAATAACTCAAATACTTTTACCTGCCTGCTTTTGTAAATTTCATTTACACTGTTATGCCATTGCTCATCTAATTCAAGTGCTTTTGCTGCTGCAAGCTGCAGGGGTAAAAACATGCCACTATCCATATTACTTTTAAACTTTAATACCTCGTTTATTCTTTCTTTTGCACCAACCAGCATACCTACACGCCAGCCAGCCATGTTATGGCTTTTGCTTAATGAGTTTAATTCAAGTGCTGTATCCATTGCACCGGCAGCCTTCATTAAACTCACCGGATTTTTATTTAAAATAAAACTGTAAGGATTATCATGCACCAGCAGGATGTTATGTTTTTTTGCAAATGAAATGAGTTCGTTAAAAATATTTTCATTTGGCAAAGAACCTGTGGGCATGTGCGGATAGTTTACAAACATGAGCTTTACCCTGGAAAGATCAGTTTGCTCCAGTGCTTCAAAATGTGGCAGCCAGTTATTTGCTTCTTTTAAATCATAATTTATTGCAAGGCCTCCGGCAAGTGTTACTGCCGAGCGGTAAGTAGGATAACCTGGATTTGGTATTAATGCAATGTCCCCTTCATTAAGGTAGGTCATACAAATATGCATAATGCCTTCTTTGCTTCCAA
>JAYVGA010000247.1:0-3130 GCA_043772635.1 Chitinophagaceae bacterium | reverse complement strand
ATAATTCTTTGGTAGAGTCTCCCTCTACCCCATAAAAACTGGCTTTTACATTTTTATTTTTAGATACCTGCAGAATGGCAAAACCGGTTTGCGGCGATGCAAAAATAGTTTTCCGGCTTTTAGAAACCCGGTTACTTTTAGAGCCGCTGCCGCTAACGATATAATGATAACCGCTATCCTGAATTAATTGCAAAGTATGCTCGTGGCCCGACACATAAATTACATTAGGATGCCCTTTAACTATTGGCTCTATAGCTGCTATCATAGCCTGGTATAGTGGATGCTTTAAATCCTGGGCAGTACCAAATACCGCCCTGGTTAAAGGATAAGAAGAGCCTATTAATGGAAGTGGAATGTATAATTTGGGTATGGCATCTGTAAAAGGAAAAATATGCTGTTTAACAGTAAAAAAACCACCATGTGGGCCATAGCTTCTAAAAGGATGATGTGTGGCAAAAAGTACAAGTTTAGCCGAATTACGGGCAAGAACTTCCTGGAGTTCTGTTAGCACTTCTTCCTTTGTTTTAAAAGGGCAGTCAGACTCTACACTTGGCTTATCTTTTTCGTGCAACCACCACTGGCTGTCCATTATTACCAGGGTTACATCATCAGTAATCTTTACTTCTACCGGGCCCGGGCATCCATCTCTTGGCAGCATGGTTACATTATTATTGCTCAAAAAATCGATATAAGATTGTACTCTTAAAACAGATTCATAACCGTTTGAACCACCATTGGCCCAATCATGATTGCCGGGAATGAAATATACTTTTGCTTTATCGCTGCCGGCAATTCTTATCTGGGAATCCAGGGGTGCTTTTGCTATTTCATAATTGGGTACCGAATTGTCGGGCAATCCTGTTTTATATAAATTATCGCCAAGATAAATTACCGTTGTTTTTTCATTCATCTTAACCATTTTGCGTGCAGCATCTACTACAGGATGGCGCCCTTTGGTAAGTTCCCCGGCATCTCCAATAAGCACAATAGTAGATTGCAATGTATCCTGTGCACAAAGCTTAACACCATATAACATCACTGTAAGAAACAATGCAAATATTTTTACCCTTATCATTTTAATTTGTTTTTTAGTATAAGCAAGGTAGCATGTCCTTCAAGAAAAACTTCGTTGGAAATGATAAGATCGCCTGCTTTTGTAAAAGCTATGCCTTCTGGCTGCTTGTATATTTTAGGATTTAAGTGATACATTTCTTTTACTTTGTTTTCTGCATCTACCACCAGTAGCAGTTTATTTACCGAACTAACAATGTATAACTCTTTTGTTACAGGATTAATGGCTGCGGCAGAGGGTTTTAAAGCCAGTTTATTTTTATCCAGTTTTTGTGCTATAGGTAAAATATCCAGGTTATTATAAGGCTGGTAATTTTGAAGACTATCATTAAAAAGGAAAAAACTTATTGCAGATTTTTTATCAGCTTCGCATTCCTTGCACATAATAATTATCCGGTTTGAATCGAGGTACATACTTTCAAACTCATTTGTGTTTTTACCGCCTACATCTGTAAAGGACGATTTTTTGGTGCTTATACTGTCGCCATTAAAATGCAGGGTTTCCACATCTCCATTACTTACCAGTACATAAAATGTACTGTCCTTTAAAAGTATATCTTCATAATCTCTTGGTTTATCAAAAACCCATTCTCTTGTTTTTTCGGGATCTTTTATGGGCACTTTAAATAATAATCCATCTTCATCTATAATGGCAAAAACGCTGGTGTCTTTTTCGTAGTAAGCAATACCCGAAATTTCATCCAGTTCTACGGGAAGATTAATAATATTGGGTTTTGAAAAATCATACCGTTCCGAATTGGGAAAGGCTTCTTTTTTTTTCTGTTTTTCCTTACTACTATTATTACAACCAATACAAACAGGTAACCAGGCAAGTATTATGCTGGCATAAAAAAGATGTTTAAAAGATAACATAAATATATAGTAAGTTTTTAACCCTTAATGACAAACCATATGCCATTGAGTTTACACCGCTCTAATTATAGGTTGTAGAATCGGTTGTAGAAAATATTCCCCATTAATAGTTTTATTATTGTTCCAGGAAACCCCAAACAGATTTTAATGCATTAAAATTTTGCGGCGATAACTGTGGTGCTTTATAATGACCTGCCAGAGTTTTTTGCCTGTAAGCTTCGTAGAGCGTTACTGCACATGCTACCGAAATGTTTAAAGATTTTATAATGCCCACCTGCGGAATAATAAAATTACCATCGGATAACTCAATAGTTTGCTTAGATACTCCTCCATGCTCATTGCCAAAAACAAGCGCTACTTTTTGGGTAAGATCCAGCTCATGCAATCCTGTGGCATCGCTGCTTAAGTGAGTGGTATAAATTTTATCAAACTGCATACGCAGTGCTGCAAAACATTCACTGGTATCTGTAAACTGGTGAATAGTTAACCATTTGGCTGCACTGGAAGAACTTTTTGATCCCCACTTTTTATGTTTAGCAATCTGGTTATTTAAAATATAAATATCCTGAATGCCTACAGCATCGCAGGTGCGCATTACAGCAGATATATTGTGTGGATCCTGAACATTTTCCAGTACAATGGTAAGGCCGGGCTGCCGTTTGTTTAATACACTGATAAGGCGTTCGCTTCTTTCTGGAGTCATGCTGCGAAAATGGGCATAAACTGTCTTTCTTCAAAATATTTTTTTTGTTCTCCTGTATTTCCCCAAAATGTGCCTAAAAATTTGGTATAGTTTTTAATAATATAGATTACTATAATTTAAACTTAAAACAATAAACATGACTCCTTTAATTACAGTAATCGTTACGTTGGTGGTGGTTGGCCTTATTCTCTGGCTTATTAACCGTTACATTCCGATGGCTTCTTCTATTAAATCTATTTTAAATGTAGTAGTAATTATATTAGTAATAGTATGGTTGCTAAAAGTATTTGGTATTTGGGGAGGTGGTAACGTAAATATATAAAACACAGGAATTGGTTTTTTAAAATGTAAAGCCGGCGCATAGCCGGCTTTATTTATTTACCAGATACCTTGAAGCTGTTTATATTTACATCAAAGACTTTATTGCTGAAATTATTTGAAAATAAATGCCACAGATTCGCAGATTAAATCTGCAAATCTGTG
>JAYVGA010000246.1:0-8087 GCA_043772635.1 Chitinophagaceae bacterium | reverse complement strand
GAGCTCGAAAATTAATTTTTTCAACCTGTGGTTTTAGATTCTTTTTTTTTACACATTATTATTGGTAATGTGTGGTTTTCAGGTGTGGATTGAATTTCTAGTTATTGTCAGGATGTTGGAACAGTTTTTTTTGGTTTACTGGATGTTTGGTTTCTTTCGTTGGAATTTGGATGTTGGTTTTTTTTAGGTTAATTGGATTTGGACTTGATATTTAAACTTAAACTACTGCTTGATTTCTGATGTAAAAATGCATCAATCTCTTTCACCAATTTTTTGTTTTCGTTTAATGGGTGGTATATTTCGACGAATGATATAAAATTGCCGTTTTGATAAAATAAGTTATTGTTTTAATAATGGTTTTTACAGGAGTGCTGCTGCTCAATTCAATTAACTCCCAATGGCATTCATTAAAAATGCCCCTCGTAAAGGGGCATTTAAATTAAAACTCAGGCCTTACCTGTAATGTTTTTAAAATTATTATTTTTAACTGGCCACATTTATTCTTCCCATTACTTCTGTTTTAAGTAATTTACTAATGGGGATAACAGAACCTCCTATAAGTAAAGTGTAATCTTCTATATTACTTATTTTTCGCAGGTTAACAATAAAAGACCGGTGCACTTTCATAAAATTAATATTATTAATTTTTTCTTCTGCGGCCTTCAGCGTGCTGTGTGTAATATATTTTTTATCGGGCGTGCAGTATTTTACATAATCGCCTACACTTTCTATGTATAAAATATCTTCGTAGTTAAGGCGGGTAAGTTTGCCATCCGACTTAATAAAAATATCATCTTTTTTTACGGGTTCTTTTTTATCAGCAGCAGAATGACCCGCTTTACCTACTGCTTCCTGGAACCGAACAAATGTAAAGGGCTTCTTTAAATAATCTGTCACGTTGTATTGAAAAGCATCGTATGCATAATCGGTTTTAGCCGTTGTAAGAATTACTTTAGGCATAACCAAAAGTTTGTCCAGCAGCTGAAAGCCGCTATCGCCGGGCATTTCTACATCAAGAAATAAAATATCTACTTCATTGCAGCGCAAAAATTCCAAAGCAGATTCGGAATCCGGAAAAGAGCCGGCTAAAGATATTATACCTGTTTTTTCACAATAACGTTCTAAAAAACTTCGGGCAATGGGTTCGTCATCAACTATAACAGCAGTTAACTTCATAAAAGCAATTTTAAACAGTTTAAGCTTTAAGTTTAATCAAATCGTTTTCTACAACAGGTATCATTTCAGATAATTCGTTTTTAAAACCTATGTATAATTCTGATAAGGCATGGGTATTAGGTGCGCCGTTACATTTACTTTCTATAACCTCGGCTTTTTGGGTTAATCCTGTTAAACCCACATAACTTAAAATAGGCTTTAGCTTATGAATTTTTTTTCTGAAAAATTCAGTATCACCGGTGCTGTAACTTTCTTCAATTTCAGTAAGCTGCGAACCAATTGACTTTACAAATTTTTCAAAAACCATTTCTGCATGTTCCTTATCATCTTCATATATGTTCCTTAAAAAATCACCATCAAGTTTAGGATCAAATACAAAATAGTTGTTATTCATTATAAAAAAATTTGCTGTTTTAATACAAGATTAGTCAGATAACGGAAAAACAGTAAAAATATTTCCCTGCTGGCTAATCTAAATATTGCTAATGAAATTTATTTTTTAAAAATGGCTGCTGTTTGCTAATAATTTTAATTTTTTTTCGTTCATCTGTTTATATAATTCTATATGCCAAACCAGGAGAACAATATCATCTCATTCTTTACCCGTTTATTTTTAAACAGGAATAAAAAAATTATTGCGGATAACAACGCTGTGTATAATGAAGTTCTTATAAAACTTTATGAAGACGCATATATTATTGTAGACCAGGAGAGAAATGAGATTATTGATTTTAATGAGCATATGATAAACATGTTTTCTATCCCGCCCGAAATAAAACTTAAAACACTTGAAATTACCCGTATAATGATGTGGTACCTGGCAGAAGACAGTGCCAATAAGGAATTAATGATGAATGGGATACCCGACAACTGGAGCGGTGAAGCTGGTTTTACTACGCATAAAAAAGAAAAATTTTTTGCATACATAAAAAGCAGCATTTTTTACAGGGATAAAGTAAAATGCCAGGTTATAAGCATACGTAATATTACCGAAAAGAAAATAGCAGAAAAGGAATTAAAAATTTATAAAGCAGATGTAGAAAATGCTGCTAAGGCAAAGGCCCGTTTTTTAAGCAGTATGAGTCATGAGCTGCGTACGCCTCTAAATGGAATTATTGGAACTTCCAACCTGGTTTTACTGGAGCACAACCTGCCTGATAATATTAAACAGCACGTAAATATTTTGCGTTATTCTTCGGAGCATATGCTGGGTATTATTAACGACATACTGGATTTTAGTAAAATAGATGCCGGAAAACTGGAGCTTAAAAAACAATCCTTTAATCTTAAAGAATGCCTTGATAATATTGTTGAAACCTTTAGAGTACAGTTTAAGAATAAAGAAATTGATTTTGTATTTAGTGCAGACGACAACTTAAAATATGTTAATGTTAAAAGCGATGAAGTAAAATTTAGCCAGGTGATAAATAATCTTTTATCCAATGCATTAAAATTTACAAGCGACGGAAGGGTTACTTTAACGGCTGCAATAAAAAGTGCAGATGAGGCCATAAGTACCGTTTTGTTTAAAGTAAAAGATTCTGGTATTGGTATTCCTAAAGATAAACAGGCGGAAATATTCCAGGGTTTTGCCCAGGTACATTCTGATGAATCGAGCAGGAAATTTGGCGGAACCGGGCTTGGTCTTACCATTAGTGAACGCCTCGTAAATAAATTTGGTGGCAAACTGGAAGTAGAAAGCGAACCTGGTGAAGGAGCTTTATTTTATTTTACTGTTTCGTTTGAAAATGAAAAGAAAAAAGAAGTTAGCACAGTGGGTGAAAAAAATACCGGTACTGAAACCGCAGCGGATACCAGGGGCCTGAAGATATTGGTAGTAGAAGACAATGAAATTAATGCCAGCATTTTAATTAGTTTTTTAAGTAAATGGGGTATGCTTATTAAAGAGGCAGAAAATGGTGTGCATGCTCTGGAACTTTTAAAATACCATAAATTTGATTTGATATTAATGGATCTTGAAATGCCGGAAATGGATGGTTATGCAGCCATAAAAAAAATACGGGAAACAGACAGAATAACGCCTGTACTGGCATTTACCGCAACCCTCCTGGAAAACATGGATGCTCTTATTGCAGACGATAAGTTTAATGATTATGTTTTAAAACCTTACAGGCCTGCAGAGCTAAAGAAAAAGATTTTGCAATATGCTCCCCATCGTAAAATTGAATATGCGTAAATTTTAAATCTTCGTATTTCTAATAAAACTTCGTTCTGTTATGCTGAGGAACGAAGCATCTCTTTGTTGCAAAATGCTGAGATGCTTACTGCCGCAGCACAAATGCCGGGTGTTATATGGATTAAAAAATTTAATAGAAAAGGGGATACAAAAATATTTTAAATATCTGCAAAGCGCTTTGCCGTTTATTTTTTTTCTCTTTTTTCTCAGCCTTTATTTTATTTGCCGGTACGGACGGGAACCGTCCCACCGCAGTTTAGGTAGAAAACGTTTTTCCCATGGGCTTCCAGTTTTTTTACACAGCTTTATTTTACCACAGGAATTACCAGTGGTATAAAAAAATAACAGAAGAGGGTTATTAAAATTACTGATACAATATTCATAACAAAACCTGTTTTTACCATATCTTTTAGCTGCAGGTGCCCGCTTGCAAATACAATGGCATTGGGTGGTGTACCCATGGGCAGCATAGATGCACAGCTTGCTGCAAGCGTCATGGGCATACCCAGCAGAATAGGGTTTAAATGTAGTGCATCTGCCATGCCGGCAATAACGGGTGCAAATACAATTACCTGTGCTACATTGCTCATTACTTCGCTTAAAAAAATAGAAATTAATGCAATGGAAAATATGAGCAATAAAAGATTGTTGCCTGCGTAAGCCGCAATACGGTTACCCAGCAATGCTATGAGGCCTGCTTTTTCCAGTTGATTGGCCAGGGAAATACCCCCGCCAAATAATATTAAAATTCCCCAGGCCATTTTTTGTGTGTCTTTCCAGTGCAGTAAAAATATACTGCCTTCCTTTTTTCCGGAGGGCATGATGAATAAACTGATGGCACCCATCATAGCAATAATGGTATCATCCAGTTTTATAATTTTTAACTGGTTAATTACATCTTTAAAAATCCATAAAGATGCGGTTATTATAAAAATGAGCAGCACTCTTTTTTCTGCGGCAGGCATTTTGCCCAGGTCTGAAAGCTCTTTTTTCATCAATGCTTTTGTAGCATCATCTGATTTTATTTTATTGGGATAAATAATTTTTGTCATTACGAAGTAAAGCGTAAACAGCAGCAGCAGGGAGAGAGGGAGGCAGATTATCATCCAGTTGCTGAAACTAAAAGTATAACCGTAATATTTTTGCAACTGGCCCACATATGCCACATTTGGTGGTGTACCGATAATGGTGGCAATGCCTCCAAAATTGCTGCTGTATGCAATAGCCAGCATAATGCAGATAGAAAAATATTTTATATTGCCTGTGCCTTTATGATTTTGCTGCATTACCAAAATTACCGATGAGGCAATGGGAAACATCATCATCGTAGTTGCAGTATTGCTTAGCCACATACTAAGCATACCCGTAGCTAAAATAAAACCCAGGATAATGCGGTTGCCGCTGGTGCCGGTGAGGTTTACAATGCTTAAAGCAATCCGTTTGTGCAGGTGCCATTTTTCTATAGCAAGGCCAAGCATAAAACCTCCCATAAATAAAAAAATAATTTTATCTGCATAAGGAGCAGTGGTAGCTTCAATAGTTGCAATATTCATTAAAGGAAATAATACTATAGGTAATAGTGCTACTACCGGCATAGGCATGGCATCTGTAACCCAAAGTGTAATAATGAGTGCAGCTACAGCCAGCACTTTAGATTGGCTGTCCGTTAAGCCCGGCACATTAAAAACAAGTAATAAAAAAAACAGCAATAATGCAAAAGCAATGCTGGCATAATGCAGGTAAACCTTATTCATATGTTATAAAACTTATGAACAAGATAAAGGGATTTTTTTTATCAGCTTTATGATATCCCTTTTTTTTCTTCCTGCTCACTCATTTTTTCGTAAGACCATGGCCCATTGCCAATGATAAGAAATGCAATAAGCAGCAGTAACACTACAATAGAAATAATCATTTCAGAATAAGGCCTCATCATATCTCCGGATATATTGATGAATAGTACTGCGCCCAAAAGAATGGGTATTTGTATAAGACAGGCAAACCTGGTATAAAAACCAACTGCTAACAAAAGACCCCCAATAATATGTGCAAACACAATCAGGTGACCAAGAATTACTACCTTAAAGGAGCCGAATAGTAATTTATTGTTAGTCATAAGACCTGTCATTTCTCCCATGTTTCTTAAAAAATCAATTCCTTTATAAACGAGAAAAATACCCAGGGCAATACGGATAACATCCAACCACTTTGGATGATGATGTTCGCCCCAATACTCAATTTTTTGCAGGAGGTTCATAACAGTGAAGTTTAAGTTTTAAAATATCTTCTTTAAATTTAAAATATTAAAAACTAAAATGCAAGCGGTAATTTTAATGATATCAATGTTTTAAAATGAATAAAGCTACCAGCATACCGGAAGTAATACAGCAGCAGGATGCTATTATTGAATGGGCAAAAACTCACCAGAGCAGGTTGGGATATTTTGCAGTGCTGTATAAGAAAATGACATTGGCTGTGCAGCAGGCCATTGCAGCAGGGCAGTTTGAGGATAATATCCGTATGGAAAAGCTCATCATTAATTTTGCAGATTATTACCTGCAGGCATGGTATGGTTTTACGAGTAAACAACCTATATGCAGTGCCTGGCAGCAGGTGTTTTTTGCAAATGAAAATAAAAACCTGGTAGTACTGCAGCATTTAATACTGGGTATTAATACCCATATAAATCTTGATCTTGCAAAAGCAGCAGTGGTTACCTGCCCGGGAGATGCTATTTACGATTTGCAAAATGATTTTGAAAAAATAAATGACATCATTGCCAGCCTTACACAGCAGGTTCAAACCTGTTTAGAAAAAATATGGTGGCCATTAAAACTGCTTACAGATATTGCCAATAACCGCCACAAAGCTGTACTTAATTTTAGTATTGGCAGCGCACGCAAAACCTCCTGGGCCAATGCATTGGTGCTTAGTGCAGCACAGGGCCAAATGCAAAACAATCATATTATTTTTATTGAAAAAATGGTATCCGGAATTTCTGAAAAAATAATAAGTCCCGGCGGGCTAACAGTTTTTTTATTAAAACCTGTATTGTGGATGGAGCCAAAAGAGGTAAATAAATTAATAGATATTTTAAACAATTAATTAAAGTTTTTGAACGCCCTCGGCATAATCCTTCAGCAATTTTCCGATAATATGTTTCCAGCCAGTGATATGATTAGCGATAGAGAGTTCTTCATATGATGCCGGTATATTTTGTAAACCAGTGTGGGTGAGTTTTACAATAGTTTGTTTGTCTTTTTGAGTGAGTTCAAAACTTACGGTGCTATCTGCCGGATATTCTTCGTAGCTCCAGGTATAGGAGAGCAGTTTATTTTTTTGTACTTCTATGATGCAGCAGTTGATGGCAAAAAATTTACCTTCTTTTTCGCCATACATTTTAAAAGAAAAACCAGGTTCTGCAATAAATTTTTCCATGGCGAAATACCAGTTTTTCATTTGGGTAGCTGTGGTTAGTGCTTTCCATATTACTGCTGCTGGAGCATTTATTTTTTTTTGTACAATGATAATTTCAGATGGCATGCACGAAGAAAGTTTAAGGTAAGCTGTATAAAAATACTATAGCTCGGTTAAATATAGTTTATTTTTGATCATCTATCAGCCGGCTATCGTTCCGTTTTAAAAAGCGGAAAGGAAAGTCCGGACAGCAAAGGGCAACACACCGGTTAATAGCCGGCTCCGTATGTTTAGTGGAAACACAAACGTGACGGAAGAGAAAGTGCCACAGAAAATAACTGTCCCTATCCCAAGGTAGGGATGAGGGTGAAAACGTGAGGTAAGAGCTCACGGCCCCACCAGGTAACTGGCGGGGCGGGTAAACCTTGTGTGCTGTAATGCCACGTATATCCCGGTTTGTTCTACAGGTGAATTTTTTTCATCTGCTGAGCAAGGTGAGCGGCCCGCTTACTATCATCTTTTGATGTATCGGGAAGGGTAGGCAGCAAGATTTCTGCAGTAATGCAGGAGCCAGATAAATGATGGCCATTCCTGCACTTGTGCAGGAATAACAGAATCCGGCTTATGGCTGATAGATATTTTTGATCGCTGATTACGCTGATTATTTGGATTGTACTGATCGGCACTATACTTCGCAACGGATAAGTGAATATTTTTTTTGTCCAGGCTATTAGGCAATGGGCAGCATAGTTGCGTCGCCCTCGTGTACCGCATACCAATTAGGATATTTAATTGCCTTTTAAATTAAAAACCGGGCTATTTTATTTGGTTATCTAACAAAAACAAAATTCACTAATTTATCCGTTGTGCGGTATAATAAAATATAAACGCCTCCGTAAAACTGGAGGCGTTTGCTTTAAAAAATAATTATTTTTTAAAGTTTTCCTTCATCTACGTCTTTCATAAATTTTATTAACCCGGTCATGTAAGTTTGCTGATCGTCGTACAAACTCATATGGCTGCCGTTGGGGCATAATAAAAAGCGGCCATGCTGCACTTGTGTGCTCATCCATTTCATATGTTCGGGGTCCATGGTATCGTAGGTGCCGCCAATGGTAAGCGCAGGCGTTTTTATTTGGGGCAGTTGTGCTTTTACATCCCAGTTTGTAAGGTTGCCTCCAATGCCAAATTCGCTTGGCCCCTGCATAGTAACATACAATGATTGATTAATTTTTCCTAAAGAACGGTTCACGGGTTCGGGCCACTGATAAAGGGGCATTCTTAAAATATGTTTTGC
>JAYVGA010000245.1:0-12469 GCA_043772635.1 Chitinophagaceae bacterium | reverse complement strand
GTTTTGAACAGCTGCAAAATTTTGCAGGCAATATGCTGCAGCTCACTAATAAAAAAGGAGAGCAGTTACTGGTAATGAGTACTACTGCATTTGCTTCTTTACATGAGGAACAAATTATAACACTTCAAAAATATTCTACCATTATAACCCCCCATGTAAGCCATATAGAAAAAGCCGCTGGTGGCAGTGTACGATGTATGATGGCGGAATTGTTTTATTAAAAATTAATTGTTACTTTTTTTTCTGTGCTGACTGTAAATTTTCCGATAGGGTTTAAAAAATTTTCTAATCCATTTGCCATTAAAATTTCTTTTACTTCCGTTACGGCACTTTCTTTAACGGCTATTAGTAATCCCCCACTCGTTTGCGGATCTGCCAGTACCGCTTTTTGATAATCTGTGAGCGGTCCAATCTTTTCTCCATAACTGTCCCAGTTGCGGTTGGTGCCGCCGGGCACACATTTGTTATCAATATATTCAAACAGGTCTTTGGTTATTAATGGTACTTTATCAAAATTAATTACAGCGCTTAAGCCACTGCCTTCGGCCATTTCTACCAGGTGGCCCAGCAGGCCAAAACCGGTAACATCCGTCATGGCAGTAACGCCTTTTATTTTTCCAAGCGCTTCGCCCACTTTATTCAGCTGCATCATTTGTTTTGCAGCAAGGCCTTTATGATCTTCTTTTAAAAGTCCTTTTTTTTCTGCGGTGGTTAAAATGCCTACGCCCAGGGGTTTGGTTAAAAACAACAAATCGCCTTCCTGTGCAAGATTATTTTGTTTAATGTTTTCTATGGGCACTATGCCATTTACGGCCAGCCCAAAAATAGGTTCGGGGCTATCTATGCTGTGGCCGCCGGCCAATGGTATGCCGGCCTGCATGCAAATACTCCTGCTGCCTTCAATAACTTTTTGTGCAACGGCAGGAGGTAAAATATTTATGGGCCATCCTAAAATAGCAATGGCCAAAATAGGTTTGCCGCCCATGGCATAAACATCGCTTATGGCATTGGCAGAAGCTATTCTTCCAAACTCGTACGGGTCATCTACAATGGGCATAAAAAAATCGGTGGTAGAAATAAGTGCGGTGCCATTACCCAAGTTGTACACGGCTGCATCGTCTTTGCTATGGTTGCCCACAATAAGTTTATCATTATCGGGCATAGCAAAATTGCTGCTTAAAATTTCATCCAGAATTTTTGGAGAAATTTTACAACCGCAGCCTGCGCCATGTGAGTATTGCGTAAGTAAAAAAGAAGTGGCCGCAGCCTCCTCCAAACCTTCTTCAGCGGGGGTAACTTTTAGTACCGGCGAATTTGCCGGACCAGTATATTTTTGATCCATTGGGCAAAGATATTACTCCTTCTTCCTGTTAAATACAATGGAGGCATTTTTTTGCAGGTCGCCGCTAAAGCGAATTTCATAAAGATCCTTGCCGTCTTTTACCACCAACAAACCTGTATTGGGAGGTATAGAGCCCAGGCTTTCTGCATACATTACCAGTTCTACTTTATCGGTATTGTGTGGGATGTATATTGTTTTTTTAAAGGCTGTGGTGCTTAATCCCTGTTTGGCAATAATGATCTGCCCATTCAGTAAAACGCTTACGGTATCGCCATCTACTTCGCCATTATCATACAGGGTTAATTGCAAACTATCCGACGTAAAATTTACAGTTTGCTGCAATACAGTAGTGCGGTTACTTACGCCAGATGCGGGTGCAGCTTTTTTAACCAGCTCCTGCAAAGCTTTTTCCTTTTCAGCCATTACTTCAGCATCGGCTTGTTGCTTTGCCAATACTTTTTCTGATTCGGCTTTTTTTGCGGCTATTTCTGCAGCTTTTTGTTTTGCCTGTTGTTCTTTAAAAGCTTCCTGTTTTGCCAGCTCTTTTGCTAATTCCTTATCCTTTGCAGCTTTTTCTTCTGCGTCTTGTTTGGCTAATAATTTTTGAGCAGCTTCTTTTTCAGCCAATTCTTTATCCATCCTGGCTTTTTCTTCTGCCTGCTGTTTTGCAAGCAATTTTTGAGCGGCTTCTTTTTCCGCCAGTTCTTTTTCAGCTTTTACTCTTTCTGCACCCTGCAGTTTAGCCAATTCTTTTTCTGCTTTTGCTTTGTCCTCTGCCTGTTGCTTTGCCAATAATTTTTGAGTGGCTTCTTTTTGGGCTATTTCTTTTTCAATTCTTGCCTTTGCAGCGGCTTCTTGTTTGGCCAATTCTTTATCAGCTTTACTTTTTTCTTCGGCCTGCTGTTTTGCCAATAATTTTTGAGTGGCTTCTTTTTGGGCTATTTCTTTTTCAATTATTATTTTTTCAGCAGCCTGCTGTTTAGCTAACCCGCTCGTTTCGCCAGAACCACCAACAGGGGCTGCAACCACTGCGCTGGTTTCCAGCTCTTTTACAAAAGATAATTGTTTTACTTTTCCCAGTTCCTGCAAATGCGGCACCAGTGCACTCTGCCAGTAATCGTTTTTACGCTCCAGGCTTATGCTGCCTGTAAGGGCGTGGTATTCTTTGGTACGGTTGGTAGTATAGGGCCCTGTCATTATCATTACGCTATCTTTTGCATTAAGCGTAAGTACATTTAACTGGCGAACATTTTTATTGGGAGGCACGGGATAGTTATTGGCAATGAGTTCATCATCTTCAATAATAATTTTTCCATCCCCTGCTATTTTTATTTTTACTTTTTTTACACCAAAGTATTGTTTATCATCCAGCATAAAGTAGGTGTGAGAAAACCCAATGTACTTTCCTTTTTCTTTGCTTATTCCTACTTCGTATTTATAAAACTGTTTGGTGGTATCGTTGTATAAGGTTCCCTTCCACAAACCGGTAATATCTGTTGGTAAAGATGACTGCGCAAAAACAGCAGCAGGAAGCATAAACAGGAGTGCAATTACAAATTTGCAGTGGTGCATGTTAATAGTTTTTCGGCATTGGTTATACTATCAACGCTCAAACAGGGTATTTTATTTAGCAGGCTGCTGATATTTTCCCGGTTAAGCAGGCCTTTTTTATAATGCTTATCGTAGTAGAGCAATAAAATACCAAAACATCCCTGTACTTCATTTTTTTGTAAACATTCAATAGCCGTTTTGGTTTCCAGCGGCCCCAGGCGTTTTTGAATGCGCTCTATAGAAAGCTGCAGACTTTCTGCATCCAATGTTCCATATTCTTTTACTATGTATTGCAATCTTTCATGAAAAGGAATATCAATAAAAAAAACAGGTTTGGTACGCATGGTTAGCCAAAACGCATGCGGAATATGCAATTGGCCTATACGCTGGCTTTCATCCTCCAGCCATATTAATTCTTTTTCTTTTTTAGCCAACTCCATGGCCAGCAAGTTTTCAAACATTTCCTGTGTGGGCTGCAACCCCTGGCCAATGCCACCAAAAGCAGAGCCTTTGTGATTGGCCATTTTTTCAAGATCTATTACAACTTCTTTATTTTTTTGTAACTGCTGTAGTATAGTTGTTTTGCCGCTGCCTGTATAACCGCCCAAAATATTAATGTTATACTCTTTTTCAAACTGGCTGAGCACCCAGTTTCGGTATGCTTTGTAACCACCAACCAGCGTGTAAACTTCAAAGCCGTAAAGATTTAATAACCATGCTACGCCTGCGCTGCGCATGCCTCCCCGCCAGCAGTGAAGAAGAACAACCCCCAAACCCCCTAAAGGGGGCTTAGCTTCATTAGATTCGACAGAATTATTTTTTTTAGTTGCCTGGGAGAAATGAGAAACGAGCAAAGATTCAGCTTGCTCTACCATGCTGCGCATCTTCAGGCCAAAATAATCAAGGCCAATTTTAATGGCTTTTTGTTTTCCTTGTTGTTTGTAGGCGGTACCAACAACTTTTCTTTCTTCATCGCTAAATAAGGGTAAGCTGTATGCGCCGGGTATTTGTGCATGGGTATATTCACCGGGGCTGCGCACATCAAATACAGGATACTGCTGTGCCAGTGCTAAAAATTCCTGTATTGATACTTTTTTTATTGACATTTAATTTTAAAATATTAAATCATTTTGTAGTACTTTTTTTGCTACGATAAAACTTAAAGGGTCTGTAATGCTCAACAAAGACTTACAGTATAAGGAAGTCCCGAGGCAGCACACCAAAACCTTTCCCGGGATTTACAATTACACAACAATGTTTTATAGTAGAACAAATGCCTGTTTAAAAATAAAAAACTGCTGAATAAACTCAGCAGCCTTAAATATATTACTCTTCGTATTAGTACATCAGTGCATATGCTAATGAGCAGATTGTTTATCCGTTCATACTGGTTAAAAACTCCGAGTTGTTTTTTGTTCCCTTCATGTTTTTAAGCAAAGTATTAATTGCTTCTTCAGGATTCATATCGGCCATATGTTTGCGCAATACCCACATACGCTGAAAAGTATCTTTATCTAACAACAAATCGTCTCTCCTGGTGCTGGATGCCACAATATCTATTGCAGGATAAATTCTGCGGTTAGATAATTTACGTTCCAGCTGTAACTCCATGTTGCCGGTACCTTTAAACTCTTCAAAAATTACTTCATCCATTTTGCTTCCGGTATCTACAAGGGCAGTAGCAATAATAGTAAGCGATCCACCATTTTCTATTTTGCGGGCAGCTCCAAAAAACTGCTTGGGCTTTTGCATGGCATTGGCTTCTACACCACCGCTTAAAACCTTACCGCTGCTGGGTGCTACAGTATTGTGTGCCCTTGCCAAACGGGTAATACTGTCCAGTAATATTACCACATCGTGGCCACATTCTACCAGGCGTTTTGCTTTTTGCAAAGCTATAGTGCTCACTTTTACATGCTTTTCTGCGGGTTCATCAAAGGTAGAAGCTATTACTTCGGCCTTTACGCTGCGTTCCATATCAGTTACTTCTTCCGGCCTTTCATCTACCAGTACAATCATCAGGTAACATTCCGGATGATTTTCTGCGATGGCATTGGCCAGTTCTTTAAGTAACATGGTTTTACCTGTTTTGGGCTGCGCTACAATTAGTCCTCGCTGGCCCTTACCAATGGGTGTAAACAGGTCCATGATACGTGTGCTGTAATTATCCGATTTTGTACACAGGTTCATTTTCTCAAAAGGAAACAATGGGGTGAGATAATCAAATGGCACACGGTCTCTTACTTCTTCGGGGCTCTTACCATTGATAGTAGTAACTTTTAGTAAAGCAAAATATTTTTCGCCTTCTTTTGGCGGACGTACAGAACCAAATACCGTATCACCGGTTTTAAGACCAAATAATTTTATTTGAGAAGGAGATACATAAATATCGTCGGGAGAAGATAAATAATTGTAATCGCTGCTGCGCAAAAAACCATATCCATCAGGCATCATTTCCAGCACACCTTCTCCAGGCACCACGCCATCAAACTCAATATTAAAGGCGGGCTGCTGTTTAGGTTGATAAGGGCGGTTGTTGCTTGGCGTACTTCTTTCTTCTTCTTCCTCTTCTTCATCCATATCCACTTCTGGTTGCTGCACTTCATCTTCTGCTGCCAGCATTTGTGCAATGGCTGCAGGAATGGTGCTTTGCTCGCTTGTTATGGGCTGCAAATCTTCTTCTTCGTCATCCTCAATAATATCCTGCTCTATCTTTTGTTTTTTGAGGGGCTTTTTTTCAGGTTCTGCTTTTTTAGGTTTTGTGGTTGCCTCTTTTTTAAACATTTCTTCCTGCCTTTGCTCTGCAGGCGCATTTTCTGCATCTGCTTTTACTATACGCTTACGTTTAGGCCTTTCCACCTCGGGTGTTTTATGCTCTGTTGCCATATTGTTTTGTTTATCAAGAATTGCAGAAACCAATTCCTGCTTATGCATTTTTTTAGAATTGGGTAAATTTAGGTGCTCTGCAATGTCATGCAGTTCGGGAACGAGTAATTCGTTCAGTTGTGATATGTCGTACATAAAGTATTGAGAAATGCGTTGTTCAAAAAGTCCGCTGTGGTTGTTCCTTTAAAATAAAATTGAAGTTGAAAATTTATGCTGATGGAAGAGGTTGTAGTGTTGTAGCAAGTGATATGAGATAATCGCCCAACCGATTCCAGTGCAATGATACGATGATTTTTGGACAAAAAAAGAAATAATTTATTAGCATTAGTTTTTTTACTACAGCTATTACATATTAAACTGCTGCATACTTGATTTTTAACTGGTTTTAAAAGTATGCAGTTGGTTGATTCCCCATAAGTTTCCTGATTGCGCAATTACAGTTCCCGAATCTGTAAACATATGAACCCATAATAAAAGAATTTTGCACTCAAATAATAATGCTATGAAAAAATCGATTTTTTTGGGTGTATGTATAACTGCTTCCTCTTTGGCAAGTGCACAGGTGGTGGGTTTTAACCGGCAGGAGGATGAAGATAGTGCTGCTGCTGTTACTATGCCCCAAATTCAACTGGTTGCGGTAAAAGACCGCCTGCTTACAAAAGTGCCCGGCTCTGTAGCCGTAATTAATGCTTTGCAGATAAACAAAATACTGCCTTTAAGCGGCAATGATGTGGTTAAAAAAATACCTGGATTAAATGTGGTAGATGAAGAAGGTGCAGGCCTTCGTATCAATATTGGCATCCGGGGTTTAGACCCCGACCGCAGTCGTAATATTCTGGTGCTGGAAGATGGTATACCGGTTGCATTAAATCCTTATGGAGAACCGGAAATGTATTTTACTCCTGTAATAGATAAGGTAAAAGCAGTAGAAGTTTTAAAAGGCAGCGGCCAAATTTTATTTGGGCCGCAAACCATTGGTGGTGTGGTAAATTTTATTACCGCAACACCCCCAGCTAAAGAAACTGCCATTTTTAAACTACGTGGGGGCCAAGGCGGATTTTTTTCTGGCTATGCCAGCTATGGCAATACAATAGGCAATACCGGTTTTTTAATATCTTACCTGCACAAACGTGCCGATAACCTGGGGCCTACTCATTTTGAGATAAATGATCTTTCTGCCAAACTCCATTTTCGTTTAAACGACCGCTCTACTGTGGGGGTAAAGTTTGGAGTATATGATGAGGTATCCAACTCTACTTACATTGGCCTTACACAAACTATGTACAATAAGGGTGGGCAGGATTTTATCCGCATGGCACCAGATGACTTGCTGCCAGTTAGAAGGTACAATGCAAGCATTACGCACAAATATAAAATAAACAATAAAGTGCAATTGCTTACCAATGCATTTGCCTATACTACAACCCGCAACTGGCGCAGGCAGGAATTTTCTACCAGTAAAAGTGCAGCCAATAAAACAGGTGTAATTTGGGGCGATACAACAATAGCAGGTGGCGCTATTTACATGCTTAACAGCAATGGCCACAGAAACCGCCAGTTTGAGGTATTGGGTTTTGAACCACAATTAAAAATAGAAACCAATACCGGAAAACTAGAGCACGAGTTGCATATAGGCGCACGCCTGCTTTGGGAAAAAGCCAGGGAACAATTTGTTATTGGCAACAAAGCTGCGGCCACAGCAGGGGACCTTAGGGATGATGAGATAAGAAGTGGCATGGCTGTGAGTACCTATGTGCAGGATAAAATAAGTATTACAAAAAAGTTATCGCTAAGTGCAGGGATAAGATTAGAAAATCTTGATTACAAAAGACAAATTAACCGGGGCAGATTTTCTGTAAATGGAAGCACGGTTACAGCCGATACCAATGTATTTGCCAAAGGAAATGTTTTTGCAATTATACCCGGTGCAGGATTTAATTATGAAGCTACTGAACAACTTAATATTTTTGGCGGAATACATAAAGGATTTGCACCTCCCCGCACTAAAGATGCCATTACCAGCACCGGGGTGCCTTTAAATATTGAAGAAGAAAAAAGCTGGAATACAGAGCTGGGTATAAGAACACAACTTCATAAATATATCTCTGCAGAAATTACCGGTTTTTATATGCAGTTCAGTAACCAGATCATTCCTGTTTCCCAATCAAGCGGGCAAAGCAATGCTACGGGCCTTGCCAATGGCGGAGCTACCCGGCACAAAGGAATAGAAGCTGCTGTAGAAGCTGATATTGCCAAGGCATTGGGTGCATCCTGGTCTATACTTATTGGCGGAAATATTACCTATGTTCAATCAGAATTTTCGGCAGACAGGTTTATTACTAAAGCCGGTACGCTCACCAATGTAAAAGGAAATAAATTGCCTTATGCACCTTCGCTGATTTATAATGCCACTATGGGTTTTGAAGCGGCCAAAGGTTTTGGCATTCGCTTTTTTGGAAACTATACCGATAAGCAATTTACAGATGAACTGAATACAGCAGTACCAACTGCTACCGGGCTTACCGGAATTATTAACAGCCGTTTTATTGTAGATGCTACTGCATATTACCCTATAAAAAAAGATAAAATAAACTTTAGTGTATCTGCCAAAAATTTAACCAACGAAAGGTATATTGCTTCCAGGAGACCACAGGGCATTAAAGTTGGCCTGGAGCGCCAGGTAACTGCCGGAATAAATATCCGTTTGTAAAATTCAGTATAATTTTTTAAAGCCACTTTAAATTAAAGTGGCTTTTTTAATGCAGACATGAGTGCTTGTTTTACTTTTATATTTAAATTATTTTATGGCAGAACCTTTAAAAAATATTTACAACGATGCTTTTTTTGCAGAGTTTGCCAGCGCTGTTAAAACCGTTGTGCCGGGCTTACAAATTAAAAAATTTATAGCCACTGTTAAAAGCAACCAATGGCAACAAATGGAACTAAAGCAGCGCATGCGCCAACTTGCCACAGCCATGCACAATGTGCTTACGGGCAGCTATAAAAACAAACTGCAGGATGTGCTAAAAATAATGAATGCATTACCCAAAAAAAGTGCAGTTCAATATGGAGGCCTTGCTTATATGCTTATTCCCGATTTCGTAGAACAGTATGGTTTACTATACCCCGACCTTTCGTTAAAAGCAATGGAGCATATTACCCAATTTACCAGTTGCGAATTTGCTATACGACCTTACCTGCTGCAGTATCCAGAAAAAGTAATGCAGCAAATGCTGCAATGGAGCCAGCACAAAAATGAAAATGTGCGCCGTTTTTCCTGCGAGGGATGCCGGCCAAGGCTGCCATGGGCCATGGCAATACCGGCACTAAAAAAAGACCCTTCACTCATACTTCCCATTTTAGAAAATCTAAAAAATGATTCATCGGAGTTTGTAAGAAGAAGTGTGGCCAATAACCTAAATGATATTTCTAAAGATAACCCGGAGCTGGTAATAAAAATAGTAACGGGCTGGAAAAACAGGGATACAAATACCGACTGGATCATCAGGCATGCCTGCAGGGGCTTATTAAAAAAAGCTAATAATGAAGTACTGGAGCTTTTCGGCACAGGCTCAAATACTAAATGCACTGTACTTAATTTATCTATCAGCAAAAAGAAAATAGCTTTAGGAGAGCAGGTATTATTTTCTTTTGCATTAAAGTTAATCCAAAAGAAGCCTGCTAAACTAAGGGTAGAGTATGCTGTATATTTTATTAAGGCCAATGGCAAACAAAGTAAAAAAATATTTAAGATAACAGAAAACCTCTTTATACCTGGAGCGGTAGTGAATTATACAAAAAAACATTCTTTTAAAGACCTTACCACAAGAAAACATTATGCCGGCAAACATGTAGTAAGTATAATAGTAAACGGAAAAGAATATAATTGTGTGCAGTTAGAGCTATATTAAGAAATAAAATATTTACCAGGGTTGTTTGCGGGCTAACCTGTTTGCATCAGATTAGCCTTAAGTAATACTTTTTATTAGCTATTGCACAGAATGTTTTGTAATTTAAAGTGATGAAATGATTGGTTTGTTTTGATTAAATGTATTTTAAAAAGTTTGGCAGCATTTTGGCATACCATTATTTAAATCTTATTATTTAACCTTAAAAAAATAAACAAAATGAGTAAAACTAAAATATTAACAGGTTTATTGGTAGGTGCAGCCGCAGGCGCAGTACTTGGTATTTTATTAGCCCCCGATAAAGGCTCCGAAACAAGAAAAAAATTAGGGAAGAAAAAAAATGAATTTGGAGAAACGCTTAAGAATAAATTTGGCGAAGTGAAAGAAACAGTAAAAGGAAAATATGACAGCATAAGGAACGAAGCCAACCAGATAATAGAAAAAGAGAAACAGGCGAAAGAAAATTTTGGATAGACTCTTGAATAAATAAAACCTGTCAATAAAAAATGGAACAACAACCCACCCCAATAGAATCGTTGTTTGAGAAAGGAAGTGATTATCTTGAAACAAGATTAGAGCTTTTTAAATTAAGGGCTGCAGAAAAATCTTCGGATATTATTTCCGAACTGGTAAGCCGTTTTATACTTGTTGCTTTTATGGGCATATTTGTAATTATGCTCAATATAGGAATTGCACTTTTATTGGGAGAAATGCTGGGCAAGGCTTATTACGGCTTTTTTGTATTGGCGGGGCTTTATGGTATTGCCGGTATTGTTTTTTATCTATTTAGAAACAAATGGATACAGGAGCCTGTAGCAAATACAATCATTAAAAAAATGAGCAAATAATGAGTATAAACAACGCACAGGAACTTAGAGCGGCTATTGAATTGCTGGAAGTGAAAAAAAAGACACAGGAGCAGGAACTGGTAGTTCAGTTTCATGAAACGAAAGATAGTTTAAAGCCTGGCAATTTAATAAAATCTGCTGTAGGAAAAATTGTACCTGCACATGTTTTAGGCAATATTTTAAAAGTTGGAAGTACCGTTGGGTTGGGTCTGCTCACCAGTAAAATAACGGGAGCTGCTGCTGGGGCATCAACAGGAAAAAAAATATTAAGCACCCTCCTTTCGCAAACAGCCTCCAGTGCTGCTGTAGTTAATGCAGATAAAATTAAAGCCTACGGTATAGCTATTATTAATACTTTATTTAAGAAAAACAACAAAACAAAATGAATTTAAAATCCGGTTGTAAATAACCGGGTTTTTGTTTATGCTTTTGTTTTAAATTTTTCTATCGCTGTTTTAGAAAAGTTGCTTAATACTAATCTTCCGCTTATTGCAGCTCGTTCTTTGAGCAATTCATCCCAATGATCGGTATTTTTCCAGAACATTTTTTTCATTTCTGCCATAGCTTCTGGATTTGAGTGGCTGAGATGGTGTGCAAGTCTTTCTACAGATTCGTCCATATTTTCTACATTTTCATGTAGCTCTGCATAAAGGCCTTTTCTTTTTGCCCACTCACTGTTACGCCACATAGCAGCATCTATGGCCAAAGCGCTAAAGGCGGCAGTACCAATTTTTCTTTCTACAGCAGGGCCTACTACAAAGGGGCCAATACCTATAGCCAGCTCACTCAGTTTTATATCAGCACCCTCTACTGCAATAGCATAATCGGCAGCAGCAGCAAGCCCCACACCACCACCTACACACTTGCCCTGCACACGTGCAATAATAAATTTAGGGCACTTTCGCATGGCATTAATCACCTGCTCAAAACCACTAAAAAATTTAAACCCTTCGGCGGCTGTTTTAATCTGCATTAATTCATCAAAAGATGCCCCTGCGCAAAAAGATTTTTGCCCTGCACTTTTAAGGATAATTACTTTTGTTTCTGCATGGTTGCCGGCAAAATGAATTTCGTAAGCCAGTTGTTCCAGTATCTTACCCGGCAGCGAATTACTTTGAGGATGAAAAAACTCTATGCTGGTAATACCATTATGTGTTTCTGTTTTTACATTTTCCATAAAAAACATTTTAGCTTTCAAAAAAATTACAACATCATCGGGGTGGGCAGTATAAAGAGGATACTAAAATTATAAAAAACCGTTAAGATTAAATACTACCTGCCATTATTTATTTAACAGGGTTATTTTTCATTTGCACCATGGTAAGAATAGTGGCTACCCCGGTTATTTCATCGGTGTCGTCAAAAATCTCCACATACCATTTTACAATACCTTTTGCAATATCCTGTCCTTTTACAAAAGCAATATCAGCATTAGCTTCTTTTATTTCCTGTGCAGTTTTTTCTTTACAGGTAAACCTGATGTAAATACTGTTGCCTGCATAGACCGGTTTGGTAAACCGCAATTCATCTATTCCATAATTAAGCAGTACCGGATTTTTTTCATGGCTATCTACAAATAAACCCGCTGCAGCACTCATAATAAAATATCCATGTGCTACCTGTTGGTCAAACATGGTTCCATCAAAATCAGTATCCATAAGATGGGCATAAAAATGATCCCCGCTTAAATCCGCAAAACGGGTAATATCTTCAGCAGTAATCAGTCTTTTCTCCGTTACCAGCTGGTCGCCGACATTCAATTCTTCAAAATATTTTTTAAATGGATGTGTGCCGGAAATATTTCCTTTGGCATGAGCTTGGTAAACATTAGCAATAGCGGTTATCATGGTAGGCGATCCCTGTATAGCGGTGCGCTGCAGGTAATGCCTTATTCCCCTAAGGCCGCCCATTTCTTCGCCGCCACCAGCACGGCC
>JAYVGA010000244.1:0-5012 GCA_043772635.1 Chitinophagaceae bacterium | reverse complement strand
GTTTCCTTCAATATTAAATTCGGTAGTAATTGTTTTTTTAAGATCATATACATCCTGGTAGCGGATATGCCGTTCATCGGGGCGTGGATGAACGGTAATACCATCTGCTCCAAAACGTTCAATGTCCCTGGCCATATTAATAATGTCGGGATTGTTATGTCCACGGGAGTTTCTGAGGGTGGCCAGTTTATTTATGTTTACTGAAAGCTTGGTCATATCCTTTTTGGGTTTAAGCAAAGTTAGTGTTAAGCATTATTTGTTTTCATCTAACAGTATACTATCTTTTATTTTAAAATAATATTACTGTGCCGGCAAAAAAAAAATCTTTTATGCATCACTGCATAAAAGACTTTCAGACTATACCTTCTATATAAAAGGCAAGCTTATTAAACCTGCGTCGTTTAGTATTGCACCACATGGGGGAAGCAATAAACGTCCCCCGAAACTACAGGTAAATATTGTTTTAAGATGATGATTAAAACTTTTGGGTGAATTTCAAATTGTCGCATAAAAAAGGGTTGACAACTTTCGGAAAGCATACAGGCATTGTATTTAATTACAAAAGTTGTCAACCCTGTACGACATTTTGAAATGCACCCAAACTTTTGCCTCGCTTTGTTCATCGGCTGTAACTGTTGCTGATAAAGGACTGCAGCCGATGATACCCATGGCAAGCCCCCAGCAATACTAAATGTTGACTAAAATAAATTTCTTTTGCAGCACATTTATTATTGCTCTTCGTCTTTGATTAGTGTTTTAAGTTGTTCTGCAAGTTCTGGAGTTACAGCAACACCGTGAACTTCTAATGCATGTTTGGCAGCTTCATTCAATACTTCGTCTTCGCTCTTTCCCTTAATAACGCCTTCACAGTCGAAGCCGGCATCCCGGCAGTGTAAGATTTTCATAATTTGTTTATTTTTTTATTTTAGAAAGTTGTTGCATAATAATTTAGTAGGTAAACATTCTATCACTTTCAATGGATAAGCGAAGCAATACATTTGGCAATGCAAACTCAGCCGGTTTGCCTTTTATATCCATTTCGGTAATCCCTCTTGCTTTGCTGGAATTTCCTGATAAATAAAACTTTCCATTCCCTTTTACAATAGTTTCGTAATGCTCACGAAGCTTTCCTGTACCCACACCCGTCAAGGTGTTCAGCACAGAGTCCTGCAAAAGTCTTACAGCATCACCGGCTAAAAAAAGTGTCATTGTATGCCCATCTTCAATAGCTGTTTTTGCTACCAAAAAGCCCAATGCTGCCCTTGTTGGATTTTCCGGGCCTTGCGTAATATGCACCAGTAATTTTATCTTTTTTGGAGGCAATGCATTTGAATTGTTCTGTCCATAAGCAACCGTCGTAAATAATGATATCAGAAATAAAATGAAAAGTAAATTTTTCATGCTTGTTATCTTTTTAAAGTGTCATACAAGTGTTGCATATTTCAGGCCTCTCTATTCTTTGGGAAAACCCGGCATGGCTTTTACCTCTGCAATCTGCAGGGTATGCCGCCTGCTGTGTGCACTTAAAAAAAGAAGCACCTGGTAAGTATCTACCACACCCAAAGGAGTAGTGGCAAAATGATTACGCAAATCTTCATCCGTTTTTTTCATATAGCTAATAAGGGCTGCCCTTCTCATATTAAAGGTATCAAGGCTGTTAGCTGTGTTGCCAAACTGCCCTGTGGGACGGAAACCTTCTGGAGCTTTTGCTTTAAAACTTCTGTCGGTAATCATTTTTTTTATGGTTTCATCATCATTTTTAACCTCGCTTCTCCTGGCCGGGTTGGCGGGTTCTTTTAGTGTACTCATTGCCCAGTCAAAAAGATTTTTTTCTGCAAGTGTAATATGCTCTACACAGTTGGCCACACTCCATACAGAGTCTGCCGGCTTCCAGTTTAGCTGTGTTTCACTAAGCCCGTTCACTTCTTTTAAAAGATTTGCCTGGGTTTCTTTAAAATAACTGATGGCATCTTTTTTTTCTTTTTTACTCGGTTTATTACCAGTGGATGTAAAGCTGAAAATTAAAAGCAGGCTTACAATTGAAATGAATTTATACATCTTGAAAAAATTTTAGGTGATAAAAAATGTACAGTTATTAAAACTACAAAACGAAATCCGCTTTTCATAGTAATATATTTATAAAGGGCTGACGGAAAAATTATTTGTATTGTACAAATAAGTGCTTCTTTATATCTTAGAGCATAAAAAACATATCATGCAATCAAAAGCCACCACAGTAGAGCAATACTTTGCAGAGCTGCCGCAGGACAGGAAAGCTGCCATGGATAAACTGCGAAAAGCGGTAAAGAAAAATTTGCCAAAGGGATTTAAAGAAGTGATGAGTTATGGTATGGTTGGTTACGTAGTGCCACACAGTATTTACCCGGCAGGTTACCACTGCGATGTAAAACTGCCGCTTCCATTTATTTGCCTGGCATCTCAAAAAAATTTTATTGCGTTGTATCATATGTGTGTTTACGGCGATGCAAAACTGCAAGACTGGTTTGTAAAAGAATATGCTAAAAGAGTCACCGGCAAACTGGATATGGGCAAAAGCTGCATACGCTTTAAGAAGCCGGAAAATATTCCTTTTGATTTAATAGGAGAATTGTGCAGCAAGGTAACGGTACATGAGTGGATTGCTATTTATGAAAAGAATTTAAAAGGCTCAGAAAAAGTTGCTGTAAAATGAGAGAAATAGATAATTTTTACCTGCAACAAAAAGAACCATTAAAAAGTTTTTTACTGGCTATGAGAGAAATTATATTGGCACAGGATAATGCAATTACGGTAGAATGGAAATACAGTATGCCCTTTTTTTGTTACAAAGGAAAAATGTTTTGTTATTTGTGGGTACAAAAAAAACTGCATCAGCCTTATTTAGGTATTGTAGAAGGAAAGAGGCTTGATCATCCGGGTTTAATACAGGAAAAACGATCAAGAATGAAAATAATGCTGATGGATGCAGCTAAAGATATTCCCATAAAAACTATAGAAACTATTTTACAAATGGCATTGGACTTATACAGAACCGGGCAGGTGAAAGTAAATAAGCGAAGAGAAAATTAAGAAATGGTTATTTTAAAATGTGAACTTTTTTAAAGAGCATAGTAAAACTTCTTTCCGTTAGTTGCTATGGCTATCAGAAAGAAGTTTTAATTAAATTGAACTACTGTTAAGATAAGAATAAGTTGAAAGCAACCCCTACAAAGATGTAGGGGCCCATTGCCACTACTCTATTTTTTCCGCCAGTTTTAAATCTCTTATATTTTTTTGTACAGTAATAGCACCAAACAATGCCAGTAAAAAAGAAAAGGCATAAAAACCTTTTTCGCTGGATAACATCTCGGCATTCCATAAACCAATGATGAGAAGTACAATGGAAAGTATTGTGGCAAACCAGCACAGCCCATAATAAATTTCTGTTACCGGTAAATTTTCTAACCGGTCCCTAACCGATTTTTGTACCGATATTACGGCAAACAGGCCAAACATTAATACCGTAAAATAATAACCCTTTTCATTTAATAAAAGATCGGAGCGCCATAAGCCAATAAGAAACCCGGCCATGCCTGCGCCAAGTGCCACCCATGATGCTGCAATAAATGCATTGGAAGGTTTTAGTGTCATATACTTTTTTTTGGTTACGCTAAAATAACGGTACAATAGTTAAGGATTGTATAAAGCACAAAATTGCGTTGTTAAGATTGGTACGCTGCAACACTATTAATGGCATTTATTAAATGAATAGGGCTGTAAGCAGAGGCTTCCTTATTTTTGCGGCATGACTGGAATTGAAAATGTAGTTATTAAAAAAGCCATTGTACATAAAGTGGGTAACCCTACCCGTGGAGAAGCATTAAAACTTTCTGCCAGTGCACTTACCTTAAACGATGCCATGGTGCAAAAAATATTGCTCCGCTATTTCCTGGGTGCCATTAACCAGGAGGAATTGCACAGCTTTACCCATTTGAGCGATTTAAAATTAAATGAAGTGTATAATTATGTGTCTGCCATTTTTAATGCAGAAGATGATTTTATAAAACAGTCTGAAAATATTGCGCAATTTCTTTACAGTAAATCTACACATGTAAAGGTTAAAGAAGGAGAGTTGTGTATTGTGCACCTGGAGCAGGTGCCTTTTGAAAATGAGTTGGTATCTGCAATAGGAATTTTTAAATCGGAAAATAAAGAAACATTTTTAAAAGTATTACAGCATGGTCAAAGCCTGGAGCTGGTGCACGAAGAAGGCATTAATACCACTAAGCCGGATAAAGCCTGCCTTGTATTTAAAACCGCTGCAGCAGAGGGTTACAGGGTTTGTGTAATAGACCATACCACCAAACAGCAGGATACACAATACTGGGTAAACGATTTTTTGCAGGTGCAGCCGCTGGCAGACAGTTATCATCATACACACAAATACCTGGCGCTTTGCAAACAGTTTGTAACAAATGAATATGCTGAAAAATTTGATGTAAGCAAATCAGACCAAATGGAAATGCTTAACCGCTCCATGGATTATTTTAAATCAAAAGATCAGTTTAGCCTGCAGGAGTTTACAGGTGAAGTGATTCACCACCCGGAAGTAGTGGACAGTTTTATGCAGTATAAAAAGAATTTTGAAACTGCCCGTAATTTTGAAATAGAAAACGAATTCGACATCAATTTATCTGCAGTAAAAAAACAACAGAAGTTATTTAAATCTATTTTAAAACTGGATAAAAACTTTCATATTTACATTCATGGCCGCAGGGATCTTATAGAAAAAGGCGTAGATGAAAAAACGGGTAAGCAGTTTTATAAAATATATTTTGAACAGGAGAGTTAGGGAAGTTGGCAGTGGGCAATAAGCAATAGGCAATCAATGCAGTTTACTTAAGAACAAATGTTCATTAATCAATTTTCAAAGCTCAATTTTCAATTATAAAAGGCAGGTGCATTTTCATTGAAAATTTTTTGTTGAGTCCCTACAATAATGTAGGGAAATATTGAGCATTATTTCTTTCCAT
>JAYVGA010000243.1:0-2814 GCA_043772635.1 Chitinophagaceae bacterium | reverse complement strand
GCTGTAACGGAAGCAATGAATTGTTCTTTTGTCATAAAATGAAGGTTAGTTCATTAAATTTACAAATAAATATTAATGCGACAATTTGAAATGCACCCTTTGTATACTGGCTGGCCAATATATTTTGTAAGGCCTATCAGCGTTGAATTATTTTGTACCAATACGCCATTTTGAAATGCAGTTATCCTGGCAGGTTCCTTTACGGTGCCATCTTCGTTAAAGCTGGGTGCCGTCCAAACAATATCATAGGTTTGCCACTCACCCGGTTTTTTGCAGGCATTTGCAAGTGGTATTATTTGTTTGTAAATACTGCCTGTTTGCCCGTTTACATAAGTAGTGTTTTTATAGCAATCTAAAATTTGTAGTTCATACCCTTCGTGCCCATTATCGGGGCTGGCTAAAAAAAGCCCGCTGTTGCCCCTTGCCTGGCCTTCGCCGGTAATATTAGCCGGTATTTTCCATTCAAGGTGCAATTGGTAATTTGTAAAAATCTTTTTTGTCCTGATATCGCCAGTGCCTTTTTTTACAGTAAAAATATCTTTCCCTACCGTCCATCCGGCGGGCTTGGTACTGTCCTTTACAGATAACCATTCATTTAAATTTTTACCGCCGAATAAAATAATTGCATCAGAAGGCGGAGCATTAATTGCTGATGTAGTTACCATCTTGGGTACAGGTGTCCATATTTCGGTATCTTCTGGTTTAGCCTCCTGGGCAATCACTTGTTGCAATTGAAGTATGCAAATAAAGATGGATAACAGCGCTGTTTTTTTCATGTTTTTTTATTTAATAATTAAGAAGATATGATATATTTTTTAGAATTAAGCACTTAGTTCGCAATCCTTTTGCTGTAAAGTTGGCTCCTATAAATTTACTGGTTTTGCCTCCCCAGTCGGCGGGCTGCGTAACTGGAACGCCGCTGCTTTTTCTACTTTGAAAAAATTTGCTTCGCATTTTTTCAATCCCGACAAGTCGGGATCGTAGAAAAAGAGGCGGCTTATCCAGTTACTGGTGAGTATAAGAAAAGATAATGCAAGCCTTATACTAAACAATACCGCTTTGCGAACTAAATGCCTAATCCTAATTTTTAAAATTGACAGTAATTTTAAATTGAGCCAAATGTTCAATCTAAAACATTATGGCATGAAGCCCTTACAATACTAAACAACAGGCAACACCCATGGCGCACGATAAGCAGGTGTAATCAATGCATTGGCTGCTGCATTGTTGCCAAAATTATTGTTGGCATTATCCCAACTCAATTGCGACTGGGTGCGTAATGCAATATTAGCAGCGTGTGCATACTTGGCTACCAGGCTTCCGTTCTCGATGGGGCAGGCTGGTTCTTTACGGCTCTTCATACAATCAATGAAATTTTTCATGTGTACATCATGAGAGTCGGTGCCTGACTGCTTTTCCATTTTAGGCACTTTTGTTTTTTTATTTTTATCGTCCCACTCAGGAAACAACTCCCAGTTATCCCTGTCTATTACCAGGGTGGCGTCGTTGCCAATAAATGCCAGGCCATACAAGCGGCCATAAGGGCCATTTTGCGTACCAGCAGTATGCTCCCAATTAATCAGATAATCTTTAAACTGGTAGCTCACATTCATGGTATCAAAAGTTTCATGTGCATGATCCGGATAAGCAAAATTACCTCCCGTAGCAGTAATTATATCGGGCATAGTGGTGATGTTTTTTGCCCACATGGCCATGTCAATTAAATGTACGCCCCAGTCTGTCATTAAGCCGCCACCATAATTCCAAAACATGCGCCAGGAGCCGTGAAACCTTGCTGTATTAAAACTTCGTAGCAGAGCTGGCCCCAGCCAGGTATCAAAATCTACACCAGCAGGTACCTGGCTATCGGATACCACGGGTACGCCTATGCCATAATTAAAATTGCCCCAAATATTTACTTTGCGTAACTGCCCGATTTTTCCTGCTTTTATAAAATCTATTGCTTGTATAAAATGCGCCCCACTTCGTTGCTGCTGCCCTACCTGCACTACCCGGTTGTATTTACGGGTAGCGGCTACCATTATGCCGCATTCGGCAATGCTGTTGGCCAGGGGTTTTTCTACATACACATCTTTACCTGCCTGGCAAGCTGCTACAAATGGGAGGCAATGCCAATGATCGGGTGTGCCGATAATTACAGCATCAACATCTTTATTGTCTATTACCTTTCTATAATCTTTGTACAGCATGGGAGCTTTGCCCTGAATTTTTTCTACCTCTTTACTACGGCTGTTTAAAATATTTTCATCCACATCGCATAAGGCTACACATTCTACACCGGGTAATTTCAAGGCATTTTCTAAATCGCCAAAGCCCATATTTTTACAGCCTATGAGGGCTATTTTTATTTTTTCGCTGGGCAAAAATGCTTTTCCATGTACCAGTAATGGAGCTGCGAAGGCGCTTGTAAAAGCTGTGCCAGCAGTAAGTTTGGCGGCATTGTTAATAAATTTTCGGCGGGAGTGCTGCATGGTATGGTTGTTTTTATGGTGATAAAAAAAATGATTTTTATTTATATTAAAAATCGCAGGATTAATTTGAAAAAATATATTTCGCATTTTTTAAATTCCGTCAAAGGCGGAACCGTAGAAAAAGAAGCGGCTTATCCAGTTACTGGTGAGCGTAAAAAATTATTCAAGCCTTATAATAAACGATACCACTTTGCGAACTAATTACATAATCCAGCAACTATAATTCTACTTTGACAAGTCAAAATAGAATTTGTTAGAGATTAAAAAAATGGGGAACTTGTGGTCATGTAATTATCACCTATAAATATAGACCATGAGCGAA
>JAYVGA010000242.1:0-7581 GCA_043772635.1 Chitinophagaceae bacterium | reverse complement strand
ATGCGGTTGGCAATGCTACCCTTACTTTTACCGGCAGTGGCAATGCTATAAACGGAAGAGATTACCAGGTTCTCACTCCTGTATTAAATTATATAAACGGAGATAATACAGTAAAAAATATTACGGTAAGAATTTTTGATGATGAAGAGGTAGAAACAAATGAAACCCTTGTACTTTCTTACAGTATAAGCGGTGCAGGTGTTACGGCTGCATCTACCGGGCAATTAACTTCTGTATACATAACAAATGATGATAAAACACCAATAGCGGTAAGCGTTGTAACCAATTCTTTAGGGACACTTACAAGTAATCTTGGAAACTCATCTATATTTAAAGGAGCAACTGCCAGCCAGGAAAAAATGCAACATCTTTACCTGGCATCGGATATGACAGCGGCAGGATTTGGGCAGGGCACAGTAACCAGTCTTTCTTATTATTTTAATACTGCTACTCCTACCGCCTATGATAATTTTACTATCAGCATGGCCAATAGTTCTGCTACAACGCTCACAGCAGGAGGTGTTTTTTTAACGCCTGTTTTTACCCAGGTATTTAATGGCACTTATACCACCCCGGCAGCTATTGGATGGTCATCTATTCCTTTATCCTCTGCATTTATATGGGATGGTATTTCTAATATTCTTGTGCAGGTATGTTATGAAAATGCTGCCTTATCTACCGATATTTTATTACTCGGCACAGGAGTTTCGGGATATACGCCTTCAGTATTTCAAAGACAAACAACCGGCAATGGATGTACTTTTACTTCTTCTACTGCATCCAGTGCTTTCAGACCAGATATTCTTTTTACAATGAATGTAAATGGCCCCTCGCCTGAAACAAATTTAAATGCAACCAAAACAGTTTCCTTTGGGCCCAATGCAGAAATATATATAAAGAATGCTGCCAATAAAATAATGGCCAGGGTTAAAAACCTTACCAGTTTTGATTATGGCTGCACGCAGTTTATCATAGACAGGCAGGGCACAGCGGCTGTGCCATTCTGGAACAACACTCCGGCCAATTACCTGCTGTCTAAATCATTAAAAATAATACCTGCTAACAGTAATCCCTCCGGCAGTTATGAAGTTAGCTTGTATTATACAGCCAGTGAAGTAAATGGCTGGCAGACAGCTACAGGCCAAAGCATTACCGGCGCACAAATGGTAAAAGTTTCTAACGGGCGTTTTATTCCCGATGTAACGCCAGCTACTCCTTTTACGGCCGATGTTTCTGTTGCAGGTATTACTAATGTTGCCTATGGCACCGCCTTTGAAATAAAAGCTGTTTTTAATAATACTTCTTTTTCTGGCTTTGGTGTGGGCATTCCCGCTTCTCCGGTGCCGGTTACTTTATTATCTTTTACCGGTTACGAAAAAAAGAATGCTGCCATACTTAACTGGACCACCACCACAGAAAACAATACCCTTGGTTTTGAAGTAGAAAAAAGTTTTGATGGAGCCAGTTTTTCAAAAATCGGGTACCTTAAAGCTGCAGGAAACTCATCTGTAAACAGAAATTATCTGCTTACAGATCCGGCCAAACTCAGCACTATACAGTTTTACAGGTTAAAACAAATAGACCTTGATGGAAGAAGTGTTTATTCAAACATTGTAGCCATTAAAAAAACCAATACATCTCAAATGGGCATTGTAAGTGTGAGCAATCCTTTTAAAGAAAAAGTAAAAATAATTTTTACAGAGGCCCCGCAGAACAATGCAGTTTTTGAATTATACGATGCTTCCGGTAAAATGGTAATGAACACACAGCAACAGGTATACAGCAGCATTACAGAAATAATAGTGCCTGCAAAATTAAGCAAGGGCAATTATTTTTTAAGAATACTTGTAAATGATATGGTGTTTAATGAACAATTGATAAAACAATAATCAGCGTTTTTATTTTTTATCAGAATGCCCGGCAAAAGCCGGGCATTCTGATATTTACCTGCTTTTACGATATTTTCATTACCAAATTACAAAAGCAACATCGTTAAATAGCCCTGCCCGCTTGTTTAATACCCATTAACCACTTACATTTGCCTATATGATGAACGTAGAGAATATGGAATACAATACCACCCGCAATCACCTTATTATGAAAGAATATGGCAGACATATTCAAAAAATGATTGAGTTTTTATTAACCATAGAAAATAAAGAAGAAAGGCAGAACAATGCCTATGTGGTAATAGAACTGATGGGCACCTTAAACCCACACTTAAAAAACGTAGAAGATTTTCGACATAAACTATGGGATCATCTTTTTTTGATAAGCGATTTTAAACTGGATGTAGAAAGCCCTTACCCCATTCCTACAAGAGAAACTTTAAAGGCAAAACCCGAGCGGTTAAAATATCCTAAAAGCCATCCACGCTATAACCACCTTGGTAAAAATATTGAAGTGGTAATGGAAAAAGCGCTTAAAGAAGAAAACCCCGAAAAGCGCCAGGGCTTTGCAAATGCTATAGCCTATTACATGAAACTTACTTACAGCAACTGGCATAAAGAACTGGTGCATGATGATACCATACAGCAGGAGCTGAGCACCATGACAAAAGGGGAGCTGGAATTTAATAACCGCCCGTTTGTAAAACACCGTACAGATATCCGCAGCGACAGGGATGATTACGGCAGCACAGGACGCAACCAGTACCGTAAAAACTTTGGCAGCAGAGATGGTGGTGGAGGCGGTGGCAGAGATAACCGCAGCAACCAAACCAGTGGCAGCAGGGATAACCGAAACCGTAATCAGGCAGGTGGCAGCCGTGATGCAGGCGGAGGCAGGGATGCAGGCGGAAGAGATAACCGCAGCAATAACAATAACAACAGAAATTTTAAAAAGAGATATTAAGAAGATATTGGATTTTTGATGTCGGATTTTTGATGTCGGATTTTTGATGTAAAAAACATATTAATTCCCTGCTGTTTAAAAAACATCAGGGTTTTTTATTTAGGTTTGTGCCCCACCTGAATTTATGGGTTTTGATAAATATGTTTAAAAATCCTCAATGATCATTGACCCAATGACAATTGGCCAATGACAACTGACTTTAAATGAAGAACCTATTAAAATAAAAAAATGAGCATATTTGAAGTAAGGGGAGGAAAAAAACTTTCCGGAGAAATTACACCACAGGGCGCCAAAAATGAAGCTTTACAAATTATAAGTGCAGTTTTACTTACAAGCGAAGAAGTAACCATTAATAATATACCAGACATTATAGATGTAAACCTGCTCATAGAATTACTGGCAGAAATGAATGTAACCGTAAAAAGAAAAGACCGGCATACCTGCAGCTTTAAAGCAGACAATGTAAATGTAGATTATCTTCAAAGCAACGATTATCATAAAAAAAGTGCAAGGCTCAGGGGTTCTGTTATGCTGGCCGGGCCATTGCTGGCAAGATTTAAAAAGGCATACCTGCCCAAGCCCGGTGGCGATAAAATTGGCCGCCGCAGATTAGATACGCATATTATTGGTTTTGAAAAACTGGGCGCTTCTTACCGTTATGATAATGAGAGCAGTTTTTTTACACTGGAAGCCACCCAGCTAAAAGGAGCTTTTATGCTGCTGGATGAACCAAGTGTAACCGGCACTGCTAATATTTTAATGGCAGCCGTAATGGCCACAGGCACTACCACCATTTACAATGCTGCCTGCGAGCCCTATCTGCAGCAGCTTTGCAAAATGCTAAACCGCATGGGTGCCAGCATTGAGGGCATAGGCAGCAATATGCTTATCATAAATGGTGTAAAAGAAATGGGGGGCACTACTCATACCATGCTGGCAGATATGATTGAAGTGGGCAGTTTTATTGGCCTTGCTGCTATGACACACAGCGATATTACTATTAAAAATGCCGGCGTAGCATCACTGGGTATCATCCCGGAAAAATTTCGTCAGCTGGGTATACAGTTAAATATTAGTGGCGATGATATTCATGTACCTGCACAGGAAAGTTACCACATACAAAAATATATGGATGGCGGCGTGCTCACCATTTCCGATCATCCCTGGCCGGGCTTTACGCCAGACTTGCTGAGCATTGTACTGGTTACCGCCATACAGGCAAATGGCAGCGTACTTATCCATCAAAAAATGTTTGAGAGCCGTTTGTTTTTTGTAGATAAGCTCATAGAAATGGGCGCACAAATTATTTTATGCGATCCGCACAGGGCTGTGGTAATAGGCCTTGAAAGAAAAACGCAATTGCGGGGTATTACTATGAGCAGCCCCGATATAAGAGCTGGAGTAGCATTGCTCATTGCAGCCTTAAGCGCTTCCGGCAAAAGCACCATTCAAAATATTGAACAGATAGATCGGGGTTACCAGAATATTGATGAGCGCCTCAGAAACCTGGGAGCAGATATTAAAAGAATTGGTTAGCCAGCAATAAAAATGCCCTGCCGCTGGCAGGGGATTTTTATTTATTTAAAAAAAACATCAGCTTTATTTGGCTTTAACGTTTACTGCTACACGCCTGTTTTGTGCACGTCCTTCGGCAGTTGCATTATCTGCAAGTGGCCATTCCTGTCCGTAACCTTTAGCTTTTTCTATAGCAGCATCTGCTACACCTAATTTTTTAAGCATTGCTGCTACGGCATCTGCTCTTTTTTGAGACAATGCAATATTTGCTGCTGCATTACCGGTATTATCTGTATAACCTCCAATTTTAAACTGTGCAACAGGATAGGCTTTAGAAATGGCCGCCATATTTTTTAATTGCTCCATAGATGCATCGGTAATTTGTGAGCCTCCTGTTTTAAAACGCACATTGGTAAACTCAAACCAGTTGCCTTTTGCAGTATCCAGCATGGCCGATTTATCGTTTAAGAAAGTAACCAGTTTATACTCTGTGCTGTTTTTGCCCACCATAAGTTTGCCTCCGTTATTAGGAAGATCAATGCTTACGTTTTCGCCCATGTCATAAATAAAATCGCCGGAAACACTGTCTAACTTACCCTTTATAGACGGCATGGCAGTTTCAGTATTTTCTCTAACAGTATTCATACTGGTATCTTCAGTAGCTGCTACTTCTGTTGCATCTACTTTTTTCCTGCACCCATCTTTAAAGAAATAATATGCGGCAGCAGCAGCCAGTATAAGCAACAAAATGGGCAATAACATTTTCATACCGCCACTAGCTTTTTCTCCTACCTCTTCGGTATAATGTTTTGAAGTATGGCCGGCATCGCTTACCATGTTGGCAGCTTTACCTCCAAAACCACTAAACACACTGCCCAGGTCAAGACCGGCCGGCATGGCATTGCTGATATTAGATTTTTGGCTGCTTAAAAAAGAAGAAAGGCCGCCAGCATCAAGATTATTAGTTGCCGCATGTTTACCCAACAATCCTAATAAAGCAGGGGCTGCCATACTAAGTAATGAAGTAGCGGTAGTAGATTTTACACCAGAAAATTTAGAAATAAGATTAGTAAGCATTCCGGCTTTACTATCTCCCAATAAGCCATTTAACATGCCCGAACCTTTATTAAGCATACCTCCTTCATCGCCTCCCATAAAACCCGCCAGGTTTCCTAAAATTCCCGAATTATCAGAATCTCTGGCCATGTTGGCAACGGTTCCGGCACCATCTCCGGAAGATGCTTTATCTGCTATACCTCCTAATAAAGAAGGAATAATTCCAACCATGGCTTTTGATATACCCCCTTCGCTTTCACCTAAATAGGAACTTGCTTTGCTTACCAGTTCGTTTGTAAACAAGCCTTTTGCGGCATCAATTAAATTAAATGACATAGTGTTGTTGGTTTTAAATATGAAAAATAAAAATGAGTTGCAAGATGAATATATTATTTGTTATATACAAATAGATTTTTATACAACAGAACTCATAATTAAAACAATCATTAAAAGGGCAGAAAATTATGGGATCAAAACAAAAATAAAAACCTGTAATAATTCTGTGACTGCACATGGAAAAAGGGATGCGCATTCTTTTGGTTTATTCCTTATTCTTTGCTTTTCTTTGCACATGAGTTTCTTTTACCAAAAAATCTTAATCATCACTGCACCATCTGGTGCAGGTAAAACCTCCATTACCAGGCACCTTATGCAACGGTATCCCCAGCTTGCATTTTCAATATCGGCAGCTACACGAAGTGCAAGAGCCAATGAAACAAACGGGCAGGATTATTATTTTATAAGCAAAGATGAATTTCAGCATAAGATAAAAGCCAAAGAATTTGCCGAATGGGAAATGGTGTACGAAGGAAAATATTATGGCACTTTAAAATCGGAGCTGGAACGCATTTGGGCCAATAACCAGATTCCGGTGCTGGATATTGATGTAAAAGGGGCTATTCATGTGCAGCAACAGTATCCCATTAATACCCTGAGTATTTTTATTGAGCCACCATCGGTAAATGAATTAAAAAAAAGACTGGACAGCCGGGGTACAGAAACGACAGAAACTTTAACCGCCAGGGTAAATAAGGCCTCTTACGAAATATCTTTTAAAAATCATTTTGATAAAATTATAGTAAATGATAACCTGGAAACTGCCTGTGCCGCAGCAGAAAAGCTTGTAAACGATTTTATACAACAGCCTCTGCAGGAGGGGCACAAAAGCGATTGATCTAATTTTTCTTATTTTTATTATATGGAGTATATATCTCTGCTTACAGTTTTTTTTATTTCTATCCTTCTTATCTGCTTTTTTGCAGGTATAGAAATTGCTTTTATTTCTGCCAATAAACTCTCTATCGAACTTAGTAAAAAGCAGGGAACTTACAGCGGAAAAACATGGGGCAATTTTTCTGAACATCCTACAAAATTTATTGGTACAATACTGGTGGCCATTAATATTGTTTTAGTGGTGTATGGTTTGCTCGTGGGCGAAATGCTCTCCCCTGCCTGGGATGAGGTAAAAAAACTTTTTCCGCCTGCGGCAGAAAATTATATTAATTACATCAGGCTTTTTTTTGAAACACTGCTTGCTACCAGCATCATTTTAATTTTACTGATTTTTACCAAAGCGGTATTCCAGGCAAAAAATAATTCGGCACTTAAAAGCAGTATCATCAGCTACTTTGCCCGGGTTTTTTCCTGGTTTTTTTCCGGTCTGTCTGCTATGTTTATCAGCTTTTCTGAGTGGATGCTTCAATACATTTTTAATGTAAAACTATCTGATAAAAAAGAAATGTTCAGCAAAATAGACCTGGAACATTTTATACAGCAGAGCAAAGGCTATCATGAAGATGAAAATTCTGAGATAAACAAAGAATTGTTTGAAAACGCTTTATCCATAAGCGATACAAAACTAAGGGAATGCCTGGTACCCCGAAAAGAAATTGTAAGCATTGCCAATAACAGCAGTATGGAAGAAGTAAAAAATACCTTTATAGAAACCCAGCTGAGCAAACTGATTGTTTACGAAAATGATATTGATAATATTACCGGTTATATTCATCAGCTTGATTTGTTTAAAAACCCGGCTGCAGTAAAAGATATTTTGCTGCCTATACCTACCGTTCCCGAAAGTATGAGTGTAACAGGGTTAATGAATAAGTTTACCAAGGAAAGAAAAAGTATTGCATGGGTAATAGATGAGTTTGGCGG
>JAYVGA010000241.1:0-12275 GCA_043772635.1 Chitinophagaceae bacterium | reverse complement strand
AAAGCATAACACCTAATGCATGAAGGGTATAAAACCAGCCCCGGGTCTGGTCAACTCCTTCAGCAATGAAATCAGCGGGGAAGATAGACCCCTTCCCGTCCGGCACGGAGGAAAGATGCGTATTCCAATAATGCATGAATTGACCCGGAGTTAAAGATTCACCCCCAACCGAGTGAGGAGGAAGCCCCCACTGGGCATAAGGCATTGCACCACTGTCAAACCAAACTTCTACCAGGTCGGGCACCCGCTTCATTGCCTGACCATTATCACTTACCAGCACAATATCATCTACATATGGTTTATGCAAATCCAGGATGCCCTCATGCAGGTAATGGGTATTGGTATCGCCACCCAAAATTTCGGCAGCTTTTCTTATTTCTGTATTTAATTCCTGTATAGAACCGATGCATTTTTGTTCTTCGCCATCCTCTGTTTTCCAAATGGGCAAAGGTGTTCCCCAAAAGCGGCTCCGGCTAAGATTCCAGTCCACCATATTTTCCAGCCAGTTACCAAAGCGGCCTGTACCTGTAGAGGCAGGTTTCCAGTTGATGGTTTTATTTAACTCCACCATCCTTTCTTTTACGGCAGTTGTTTTTATAAACCAGGCATCCAGGGGATAATAAATAATGGGTTTATCGGTGCGCCAGCAATGCGGATAATTATGTTCGTATTTTTCTACTTTAAAAGCACGGTTTTCTTTTTTAAGCTTAACAGCAATATCTACATTCACATCTTCATAGCCGGGTTCATTTTTATAATCTTTTACATAACGGCCACTAAACTCGCCCACACCTTCTACAAACTTTCCCTGTTTATCTACCAGGGTAAGAATACCCAGGTTGTTTTTTTGCCCTATTTTATAATCATCTGCACCAAAGGCCGGGGCGGTGTGTACAATGCCGGTACCATCTTCTGTAGTAACAAAATCGCCAAGGATTATTTTAAAAGGTTTTGCACCTGATGTTATTTCCTGTATTTTTTCCAAAGTATTTGCTTCGGAAGGGAGGAGTTGCACGTATTCAATTCCTTCCAGTTCTTTACCCTTAAGTTCTGCAATAATTTTATAAGGAATTAATTTTACCTCCGATGAATAATTTTCAAAATCACCATTTTCAGCTTCTGCCTTAAAATATTTTCTTACTAATGCTTTTGCAAGAATTACATTAATAGGCAGGTGGGTGTAAGGATTAAATGTCTGCACTAAAACGTAATCAATATTTTGCCCAACCGTTAATCCAAGATTTGATGGTAAAGTCCATGGAGTAGTAGTCCAGGCCAGGAAATAGACATCGCCATAACCTTCAGCAATTTCTAATTTTTCATTTTTAATTGCCTTGAACATTGCAACAGCTGAAGTATCCTTAACATCTTTATATGTCCCTGGCTGGTTTAACTCATGAGATGATAAACCTGTACCTGCCGCAGGAGAGTAAGGCTGAATACTCACACTCTCGTACAAATAACCTTTCTTGTACAATTCACTAAGACACCACCACAGGGTTTCTATATAATCGTTTTCAAAAGTTACATAGGGATTATTAAGATCTACCCAATAACCCATTTTTTTGGTAATATCATCCCATTTATCTTTATAACGCATTACTACTTCCCGGCATTTCTTATTGTATTCTTCTACAGAGATTTTTACACCTATATCTTCTTTACTTATGCCGAGTTCTTTTTCAACACCCAATTCTATAGGCAGGCCATGGGTATCCCATCCGCCCTTACGCTTTACCTGGAAGCCCTGCATGGTTTTGTAGCGGCAAACCAAATCTTTTAATGTTCTTGAAATTATATGGTGAATACCCGGCATACCATTGGCACTTGGTGGGCCCTCATAAAATACAAATGGTTGATTCCCTTCCCTTAACTCAACGCTTTTTTCAAATGTTTGCTGTTCCGCCCAGTTTTGCAATATATCATTACCTATTGCTGATAAATTTAACTGCTGATATTCCTGATACCTTGATGCCATAAATAATTTCTTCTTACTTTCTTAAAAATGTGGCCAAAGGTAATAAATAAGAGTATAAGCCTGTAAGCGGTATAATTTTTGTAATTTTTATTGGTATCATTTTCATCTTGTAAAAAACTACCGCAAAGCGGGTATATGCAAACCGTAATTTCCCTACATTTTTTTCAGTTATCCACAAAATAAGCGCTTGGCACAGAATTGGAAATATGCTTGTCAGCTAATGATTTCTAATATTCTAAATGTTAACGTATGAAAAGTACCTTTTTGTTACTAAGTGCAGGTTTAATTTTAAGTGTATCTGCCCAGGCCCAAAAAAATAAAAAAGCATCGCCTGCAAAAATTAATGTACCGGAAAATGTAAATGCATCCTTTAAGGGTTCTTTTGCAGCAGTAGAAAAAAGTAAATGGGATAAAACCTACACTGGAAACTATGTAGCTGTTTTTACTAATGCAGAAAATATATCTCAAACAGCTGAGTATAATGAAGCTGGGGTTTTAGTAAAAACTAAGACAATTTACAATGTTGAAGCATTACCCCAAACTGTAACTACAGCGCTTGAAACTAAATATGCCGGGGCTAAAGTAAATGAATGTGTAAAAGTGGAAATACCTGGTGTAGCTCCATATTACAAAGTAAAAATTGAAACAACAAATAACTTAAAAAGAGAATTATTTATAAGTGAAGAAGGAGCAGTAGCAGAGTAAAGATTTTTGCTGGTTTAGGGTTTTATTAGGGTAAAACGGGGGTATTCTTACTCCCGTTATTTTAAATTTTACAATTACGTTTTTAAAAAAATAAATGTTCCGTTTTTAAATCCAATAGTTTGTGATTTGTTTTATAACTAACTTTGTAAACCTTGATTAAAAAAATAGATTGTCAGCAGTTAAATTTTCTGATAAAACGAATTAAAAATTCACAAACAAAAAAAAGGCAACTTATTTAGAGTTGCCTTTTTTCGTAAATATAAGAAAGAGATGGGAAATAGAAATATTATAAAGTTATATATGCATTATAGAGTAAAATTATTGTTCCCTGTATATAATTAGAAGGCATCATACTTTTAGAAGAATTGGAGATTTGATCCTTAGTATTTTAATATCAGTTATTGACTAACCAGGATTGGAATAGAAAAATAAAAAATAAAATTACCTCAGTAATAATTCACACGGCTTAATACCGGTATGCTTTTTAAAAGCAGTACTAAAATGGGATATAGAAGAGTATCCCAAAAGCATAGAAACTTCTGTTACGCTCAGACCCTTGTCGTAAAGCAGGTATTTAGCGTGCTCCATACGCTGCCCCTGGTAAAAATCAAAAATGGTTGTGCCAAAAATTTCTTTAAAACCTTTTTTCAGATAACACTCGTTAATAGCTACTTTGCGGCTAAGGGCTTTTATGGTAATGGGTTCACCAATATGTTGCAAAAGAATTTCCCTTGCTTTCATTATCTTTTCCCTGTCTGCCTCATTGGCCAGGAATTTACAGGTAAAAGCAGATTCTATTTTATCGCCCAGCATGCAATCCATACTGTAAAGCAATAGGATTTGTGTTTGAGCATTTATAAAAATATTTTCTAAAGTGTCAGAATAATTATGGTTCAATAATGCTTCTATGGCCATTCTTGTTTTGGTACACAAAGGCAGCATTTTTGAAAAAGAAGAAGTGTGTTTAAATGCTAAAACATTATCAGATAAACTTTCCGGATTGTTATGTGCTTTTGCAAACTGGTTAAGATAAGCAGGGGAAAAACTAAAACTAAGCACATCTACACTGTCTACTTTTTCTATACAAATTTTAGAAGAGTTTAGTTTGCAGAAATCGCATTCAGTTTGTTTTTGCCTGCAATATATATTTCCTGATACACAAAACTTTAATTCCAGGTAATTTTGGGATGGATTATTTTTTTCGTAGTGGTACACCAATACCCCAGTATCCTCTATAGCCCATAGTGGGTGTTTTTTATACCGGTTAATCGAATATTTTACAGATCCCGGTACGTAACGCACGACATCCTGTAACACTTCCAGATCATCCTGCATGAAGGGTTGTTTGTGGGCTAAAGTTAATATGTCTAGTGGTTGATGCATTGAAAATTTTCGATACAAATATACTAAAGGATTGCCAGATTAAAGTGTGCCATAAAAGCTTTAAGATAGTTATTACAATTTTATTACAATGAGCCATTGAAATATGCATCTGATTTATTTACCGGTAATAAAAATTACAAGGAGGATAAAATATTCTATCGTACATTTTTTTTGTCTCATTTCCTGCATTAACCTTTAAAAAAGTTAAAAAAATGTTTACAAGATAAGGGCAAAATAATACCCTTATCATGCGTTTAACCCTTTGATTTTCGTTACATTTGCAAGAATGTGAATTTCCACAATTTTAAAGCGTTTTCCCAGCATTTATGAGTACAGATACAGCAGTAGTACCACAAGTACCAGCCCCGGCCAGCTCTGGCTATGGTGCAGACAGCATACAGGTTTTAGAGGGTTTAGAAGCGGTTCGTAAAAGGCCTGCCATGTATATTGGAGATATTAGCGTAAAAGGCCTGCATCACCTGGTATATGAGGTGGTAGATAATTCTATTGATGAGGCCCTGGCCGGATATTGTAAAAATATAATTGTAGATATTAATGAAGACAACTCCATCACTGTTCAGGATGATGGACGTGGCATACCCACGGGTATGCACACCAAAGAAAACCGGAGTGCACTTGAAGTGGTAATGACAGTATTGCATGCAGGCGGAAAGTTTGACAAAGGGTCTTATAAAGTATCGGGTGGTTTGCATGGTGTAGGGGTAAGTTGTGTAAATGCTTTGAGCATAAAACTCCAGGTATCTGTAAATAGAGAAGGTAAATCTTTTGAACAGGAGTATGCAAAAGGAATACCGCAATACCCCGTAAGAGAAACAGGCAAAAGTGATAAAACAGGTACCAGGGTGCAGTTTTGGCCAGATGATACCATTTTTACTACAACAGAATACAATAAGGAAATACTGGAAGGCCGCTTAAGAGAACTTGCTTTTCTTAACCGCAAAATTACTATCGTACTAAACGATCTAAGAGAGATAGATGATGATGGAAAAACCTATACAAAAACCTTTTACAGCGAAGGAGGTATTGTAGAGTTTGTAGAAATGATTGATAAAAACGCTAACAGGGCACCCCTTATTCCTCAAACCATTTATTGCGATGGCCATGACGAAAAAAGTAATGTGGCTGTAGAAGTGGCAATGGTATACAATGCCGGTTACCAGGAAAATATTTTTAGTTATGTAAATAACATCAATACCATTGAAGGTGGTACACATGTGGCCGGTTTCAGGCGCAGCATAACCAGGGTGTTTAAAAGCTACGGCGATAAGCAGGGTATGTTTGAAAAAGCCAAAGTGGCAATTGAGGGCGATGATTTCAGGGAAGGGATAAGTGCCATTATTTCGGTAAAAGTTCCAGAGCCGCAGTTTGAAGGCCAAACAAAAACCAAACTTGGTAATAGTGAAGTAATGGGTATTGTAGACGTTACGCTAAGCAGGGTGCTGGAAGCTTATCTGGAAGAAAATCCCAGGGATGCTAAAACCATCATACAAAAAGTTATACTGGCCGCACAGGCCCGTGCCGCAGCTAAGCGTGCACGTGATATGGTGCAGCGTAAAAGTGTTTTAGTAGGTGGTGGGCTTCCGGGTAAACTGGCAGATTGCAGCGAAAAAGATCCGGGTATATGTGAATTGTTTCTTGTAGAGGGAGACTCTGCGGGTGGTACTGCCAAGCAGGGGCGGGACCGCAGTTTTCAGGCTATACTGCCACTTAGGGGTAAAATACTGAACGTAGAAAAAGCCATGGAGCATAAGATTTACGATAACGAAGAGATACGTAATATGTTTACAGCCCTTGGTGTAAAAATTGGCACCATTGAAGATCCTAAAGCCCTGGATATTTCTAAACTGCGATACCATAAACTTATTATTATGACGGATGCCGATGTGGATGGCAGCCATATTGCAACACTTATATTAACTTTTATCTTTCGTTATATGAAAGAACTGGTGGAGCAGGGATACGTATATATAGCTCAGCCTCCATTGTACCTTGTAAAAAAAGGCAAGGAACAGGAATATGCCTGGAATGATGCAGAACGAAAAGCGCTGATAGTTTTATACGGGCAGGGAAAAGATGATAGTGTGAATACCCAGCGTTACAAAGGTTTGGGAGAAATGAATGCAGAGCAATTGTGGGAAACTACCATGAATCCTGCTACCCGTACTTTAAAACAGGTTACAATGGATAGTGCTGCAGAAGCCGATCGTATATTTAGTATGCTTATGGGGGATGAAGTTCCGCCACGCAGAGAATTTATTGAAACTCATGCTAAGTATGCTAAAATTGATGTGTAATTAGATTTAAACTTGAGTTGTAATCTTAAAAGTTTGCAATTTTTAAATGGGTTTACTTTTACATATGTTCCTCTGCCAGCTACAAATTTTTGGCAAAACCAATATTTTTAGTAGCTTGTAGTGTTAAGTTCAGTTAAGAACCCATATTTACTAACTATAAATTCTAATCAAATGAGTAACATGTTAACAGCCTATTGCATGAAAACAAAGGAAAAAAACGTTCCTATGCAGGATGCAGTAATAACTAAAACCAGCCGTGGTGGCTATATGGCACAGGGCCACGATGGTAAAGGAAATAAAATGACTACTATGCTGGCAGAAGCCAAAGCATTACAGGCAGTAAAGGATGGTGTAGCAAAAAAAGCCTGGTAAGACGTAATTTTTAAATTAATAGAAAGCCATCCGTATAAAACCGGGTGGCTTTTTTAGTGAAAAATCGGCGATTTAAAATCTTTAACAGAATAAAACATTATCATTTTTATATACTGGTTCTCTATTTTATAGGTTAAATTATTAGTCCATTATTTTTAGTAAAGATTTTATGGAAAGAAAAGTTATAAGAAATGAACAGGGGTACTTGCTACAGGATAAAGCCGTAAACGGATTTTGAATAAAATATTTTTATTAAATTGGCTGTATGGGCACTTTAATACTCTCCAGCATCTTGCTTATAAACCGATGCAGTTCACTCATGGTTTTAATATTCTCCACCACCAGTATCCCATTCTTACCTACATTCTTTAATTTTCCTTTATTGGTACCCGTTTGCAAAAACTGCAGCACGCCATTAAAAGTATTGCTTTGAAAATAGGGAGAATCAGGATTGCTCACAAAAAAACATTTAAGCACTTCGTTTTTTAAAAACATTTTTTCAAAACCCAGTTCTACAGCAATTTTTCTGCAGCGTACGGTGGTAAATAAATCTTCCACAGTTGGGGGAATAGGCCCAAAGCGGTCTATCATTTCTGCATGAAAATCCTGCAGGTCTTTTTCCGTTTCACAATTATCTAAGCGGCTGTATAAACTTAATCTTTCTGTAATACTTTCTACATAACTATCTGGGATAAGAATTTCCAGGTCGGTATCAATGCTGCAGTCTTTTACAAAATCGTCCTGCTGTGCTATTTCTTCTTTGTATAAATCCCTGAACTCGTTTCGCTTTAATTCTTTTATGGCTTCGTCTAATATTTTCTGGTACATTTCAAAACCAATTTCTGCAATAAAACCACTTTGCTCTCCGCCCAGCATATTGCCTGCTCCACGAATGTCCAGGTCTCTCATCGCAATCTGGAAGCCGCTTCCAAGATCGCTGTATTGTTCCAGTGTGCTCAGTCTTTTTCTGCTATCAGCCGGTAATGTGCTCATTGGCGGAGCCAGCAAATAACAAAATGCTTTTTTATTACTTCTTCCCACACGGCCCCGCAACTGGTGCAAATCGCTCAGGCCAAACTGGTGTGCATTGTTAATGATGATGGTGTTTACGTTTGGAATATCTACCCCACTCTCTACAATATTGGTGCAGATGAGTACATCATATTTCTTATCCATAAAATCAAGGATAGTATCTTCCAGCTGATCTCCCTCCATCTGACCATGTGCATAAGCAATACTCAAATCCGGACAAAGCCCCTGGATAAATCCTTTCATTTCTGCAAGGCCCTTTACCCTGTTGTGAATAAAAAAAACCTGGCCGCCTCTTTCTGCTTCATAATAAATAATATCACGAATGGCATCTTCATTCATCACCATTACTTCTGTTTGAATGGGCTGCCTGTTGGGCGGTGGCGTGTTAATGATACTAAGGTCTCTTGCACCCATTAAACTAAACTGCAGCGTTCTTGGTATAGGCGTAGCCGTTAGTGTAAGAGAATCTACTGTGGTTCTTAATTGTTTTAATTTTTCTTTTGCCGATACACCAAACTTCTGCTCTTCATCTATAATCATTATGCCCAGGTCTTTAAACTTTACGGCATTGCCCAGCAGCGCATGTGTGCCAATAATAATATCCACCTTTCCTTCTTCTAATTTTTTAAGTGTTTCTTTTTTTTCTTTTGATGTTTTAAAACGGTTTATAAAATCTATCGTAACCGGAAAATCTTTTAAGCGTTCGGAAAAAGTTTTATAATGCTGGTAGGCAAGAATAGTGGTCGGTACTAAAACAGCAGCCTGCTTATTATCGCAGCAGGCTTTAAATGCAGCACGAATAGCAATTTCTGTTTTACCAAAACCCACATCGCCACAAACCAGCCTGTCCATGGGTGCCGGTTTTTCCATATCTCTTTTTACATCATCAGTTGCCTTGGCCTGGTCGGGCGTATCCTCATAAATAAAACTGGCTTCCAGTTCTGTCTGCATATAATTATCGGGGCTGTGTGCAAATCCCGAAAGGCTTTTTCTTTGTGCGTATAATTTAATAAGGTCGGTGGCAATATCTTTTACCTGTTTCTTTGTTTTTTCTTTCAGCTTGCTCCATACATCGCTGCCCAGTTTATTCATTTTGGGTATGCTGCCTTCTTTGCCGCTATACTTACTTATTTTGTGCAGAGACGAAATATTCACATACAATAAATCGCCATCTTTATATTGTATCCTAACGGCTTCTTGCAGCCGTCCGCTGGCTTCTATTTTTTGCAGGCCGCTATACACACCTACCCCGTGGTCTATATGACTTACATAATCTCCCGGTTGCAGCTCTCTCAGCGTTTTTAAAGTAAGGGCTTTGTTTTTACTAAATGCCTGCTTTACTTTGTATTTGTGGTAGCGTTGAAATACCTGGTGATCGGTATAACAAACCAGTTTAAGATCATCATCAATAAATCCTTCGTTTATAGAAACTGGAATGGGTGTAACCTGTATCTCAGCTTTTAGGTCAGTAAAAATAGTATGCAGCCTTTCTAACTGTTTGGGGTTTTCTGCAAAAATGAAAATATTGTATTTGCCGGCTTCATATTCTTTCAGATTTTTTATCAGCAGATCAAACTGGCGGTTAAAGGCGGGCTGTTCTTTTGTTACAAAAGCCCCCACCCAATTTCCCCCGGCGGGGGAGGAGTTTCCCAAATATGCTTTATTCCCAAATTCAATAATATGCCGTTGCTTTATTTGTTCTTCTATAACAGCAGCACTTATAAAATCATTTATTGTAACAGAGGTTTTAAAATTTATATCACTGCTCTCATCGGTCGTCTGTTGTCTGTCGTTTGTTGTCTTTGCATATTCTAAAAAAACAGAAACATCTTCTTCCTGCTGCTCTATTTTTTCTTTTATAAAACTCCAGTCCTCACTCCACACAACCGTATTCTCCGGCAAAAATTCCATCAGCGAAACTTTCTCCCCTGTTTCAAACTGTGTTTCCACATTGGGTATAATATTTACCTGCAGCAATTTTCTTTCACTCAATTGTGTTTCGGGGTCAAAGATGCGGATGCTGTCCACTTCATTGCCAAACAATTCCAGCCGGTAGGGTTTTTCATTTCCAAATGAATAAATATCCAGTATGCCCCCACGCACTGCAAACTGACCGGGCTCATATATAAAATCTGTACGCACAAAACCATGCTGCACAAACCGTTCCAGCATACCATTTACATCCAGTGTTTCTGCCTGCTTAATGCTGATGATATTTGCAGAGAGTGTTTTGGATAGTACCACTTTTTCAAACAATGCTTCAGGATAAGTAACAATAATTTTTTTGTTTCCACCTCCTGCCATTTTAGTAAGCGCTTCTGTACGCAACATCACATGGCTGCTGTTTAGCAACTGGTAATTTTTTTTATTTTTAAATGAAGAAGGAAAATAAAACAGGTCTAAAGCGTTGGTAATATTTTCTAAGCTGTTGTGAAAATAAGCTGCTTCTTCTGCATCTCTTAATATTACCAAATGGTTTAACTGAGCAGTGGACGGCTGATTAAAAACTGCTGCCAGTATAAATTGCGAAGCACTGCCATGAAGCCCTTTTAAGTGTAAATGCTGGGGTTCAGACAAAGTGATCCGGTCCGCAATTTGAAAACAGCGGGAATCATTTTTATAAAAATTCATCAACACTTCCAGGTTCATCCGGCGGCAAAGATAAGCAGGAAGTATGCATAATTTCCCATTTGCAAATTTGCTCATTGCCTATTTGCTGATTGCCTATTTGCCCACTGCCAACTGCCCATTGCCTATTGCCTATTTATTCCTATATTTCCAAAAAAATTTATATATGGCTCTACAACCCTGGCGCACAGGAAAAGTAATAAGGATAGAAGATGAAACAAAAGACACCCGGAGATTTTGGATTGAAATACCCGAGCTGGATAATTTTGATTTTATCCCCGGCCAGTTTGTAACCCTCGATTTACCCATTCATGAAAAAGTAAATAAAAGATGGCGGAGTTATTCTATCGCATCCTGGCCCGATGGTACCAATGTTTTTGAATTGGTGATTGTGCTGGATAAAGAAGGAGCAGGTACGCCTTATCTTTTTAATGAAATAAAAGTTGGTTCTGAATTAACCCTGCGTGGCCCCCAGGGTATTTTTATTTTAAAGGAACCTTTAGACAAAGATATTTTTATGATCTGTACAGGCACAGGTGTTGCCCCTTTTAGAAGCATGGTGCATCGTATAAAAAATAATAATATTCCTCATAAAAATATTACCCTTGTGTTTGGCTGCCGCACAAAAGAAACCCTCTTGTATTATAATGAACTTGCACAACTGCAGGAGCAAATGCCGGGCTTTGTGTATGTGCCCACTTTATCAAGAGAACTGTGGGAAGGCAAATCCGGCTATGTGCATCCCATTTACGAAGCACTATGTGAAGAGCGGCCCGATGCCCATTTTCTTTTATGCGGATGGAAGGGTATGATTGATGAAGCCAAAAAAAGAATCATGGAAATGGGCTATGATAAAAAATCAATTCATTCAGAGATATATGGTTAATTTTTTTTTGGTTCAAAAAAAGTCAGAAAAAAAAATGATTTGTATCATGAAGCAAAATGACAAATGCATTATGCCTGGTTAGGTTTACTGTAGTCATTTTTTTATTACCTTGTACCCACAAAAATCCTTCATTCAATAACTGATTATATATGGGTGCATCTTCCATGATTGTTTTAATAATAGCGGCACTAACCTTTTCTTCTATAGCCATTCTTGTGGCAAAGCTGGTTACCACATCTACCAAAAACCCTCAAAAAGGCGAGCCTTATGAGTGTGGTATTCCCACAACAGGAAAAACCTGGACACAGTTAAATGTAGGCTACTATTTATTTGCATTGATATTTTTAATATTTGATGTGGAACTGATTTTTATTTTTCCCTGGGCGGTAGTGGCCAGGAGTGCAGGATGGATTGCCCTGGTAGAAATTGTTATTTTCTTTTTTATATTATTTATGGGATTTTTATATGCGCATAAAAAAGGAGCCTTGAAGTGGGTGTAAGGTAGCCCCCTGGCCCCCTAAAGGGGGAATTGAAATGCAGTGAATACTAATTTAAAGTGAAAGATTTTTTCGAATAGTTTAAACTAATAATTGATAGCTTAAAATAAATGAATAACACTTCAAATAATTCTGGCTCTTCTAACTCCCCTTTAGGGGTTGGGGGCAGTGCTTTTCCAGGACAGGTTCATGAAACGCCCGGAGGTGGAATTATTTTGAGTAAACTGGATGATGTAATAAACTGGGCCCGGTCCAATTCTTTATGGCCACTCACTTTTGCTACCAGTTGCTGTGGTATTGAGTATATGTCTGTGGCTGGTGCCAAATACGATTTTTCAAGATTTGGTTTTGAAGTGGCCCGTGCCTCACCAAGGCAGGCAGATGTAATTATTATTGCCGGAACCATTGTAAATAAAATGGCACCCGTATTAAAAAGATTATACGATCAGATGGCCGATCCAAAATATGTGATTGCCATG
>JAYVGA010000240.1:0-9001 GCA_043772635.1 Chitinophagaceae bacterium | reverse complement strand
GGGTTTGAAACGGTCGTGTATGATGGAAGTAAATTTATCAAATCACAAAATGTTGCATTTATTATTAATGAAGGATGGTTTGACGAGCATGGTGATGTGGACGTCCCTTTTCCTACAACGATTCTTTACTACCGTTATCACAATGAATATCTTTTAATAACAGGAATACATCTAAAAGAGGTATATAGAATTGATGAGGGGGACTTAATTACTATAATTTCTGACGCAGGTAATTATGAGGTAAAGAATATCAAAGTGCCACGCTTTGACAATGAAGAAGATGGCTTTGATGATAGTAATTTCAATTATGATTTTAGTACATCAATTATTGCAATGGGCTATGATATTAGAAAGCAAGGAGGGATTGGAACATATAATCCGGCAATATTCACTTTGGACAATGAATTAACTGTAACATATAAAACAAATCAAGCTATTAAACTCATAATATCAAAAGACATAAATAATAAATTTAGGGAACTTGCAAAAGAAGCCTATCCAAATGTTTAAGTGAAAACCCTTTTGTTCCGGCTGTTTTTGCCTTAAGCCTTATAAAGTAAAAAATATTTTATTGCGAAACCCCACCAACACATGCCTTAAAAAAATCCTATTGCATTTCCCATTCTATCTCTGTATTTTGAAAGAAATTTTTTTATGAAATCATTATTTTTCTTTGCAGCTTTAATGTTCACCTTCTCATTTATTTGCGCACAAAATGTAGGCATCGGAACAAGTACTCCGGATAATAATGCCATACTGGATTTGGTGAGTGGAAACAAAGGACTTTTACTGCCACGCATCGCAGATACCCCTGCCATTACAACACCAGCCGAAGGTATGCTCATTTATAACCAGCAAACAAAATCGCCCAGCTACCACGATGGTTTAAAATGGAATAAGGTAAACGACCCTGCTATTAATTTTGTACCGCTTTCCGGCTCTATAACTTATGAGGTTACAGGCACCACAGTTGGCGGCATACCTTTTGAAACAGGTATTGTAGCAGGAATTGATTTTGGTAATTACTCCTGGTTAACCTTTAGTGGAGGCGGTGGTGGCGGCTCCGTCGGAACACCCCAGAAGGCAGACAGTGTAACTTTCTTTAAAGAATTTGATGGCAACTCTATTCCGTTTAAACGGGCATTTCTGTCAGGTACATTTATGCCTGCAATAGAGATAAGCCAGTATTTACCTGATGGTACAAAATTTTATTCTATCAAATTATCAAATGTGATTATTACATCCCAGTTTAATTTTGTTTCTGAAAAAACCGGCAGGCTCACAGAAAGATATGGATTCAACACCGCCACCATTGGTTATAAAGACTGGATTAATAATAAAAGCTTTAGCTATAATACATCTACACGTACTTTTGGGGCGTATTGATTTATTTAATTATGTATCTCTGATAGAAATTAAAAAACCACAGCAATAAATTCTCCACTAACAAATTACTTTTTTATACGAAGATGCTGTTTAAAAATAGAATTTTCATTCGCCATATAAGCCGTTCGTATCCCACGAACGGCGGTTATCCGCCTTGCTCCGATAACTATCGGAGCAAGGCGGCCAATAAGAAATTTATACAATCATTTTTAAAAAGCTTCTAAGCTATAATCTTATCTCCTTTAATTTACACGGATAAAAATAAATTGCTTTTCCGCATAGCGTAATATTAGTTTCCGATTCTGAAAGTGTGTAGCCTTAAATTAATTCACATTTGCATAAATATAAAAACACTGTATTATATGAAAAAATTAAAATTAACTGCTATTGCAATATTGTTTCTTTCTGCCTGCTCCTATGCACAGGACAGGTTTTTTGCCAGAACCTATACTTCAAACATATTGCCTAAAGGCGCCATTGATTTAGAGTTTTGGCATACTTCCCGCTTTGGTCATAAAAACCAATTTTTTCATGCACAGGATCAGCGCATGGAGCTTGAATTTGGTCTAGGAAAAAATGTGCAGACCTCTGTATATTTTAATCACTATCAAAAAAGATTTAGTGAGAGCACAGAGGGAACGGTAGTGAGTAACGAAATTGGTTTTAGCAACGAATGGAAATGGAAGCTGAGCGATCCTTCTGCAAATAAAATTGGATTTGCCCTGTATGCAGAATGGGGAGTAAAAGGCGGCGATGAATTAGAACTGGAAACAAAACTTATTTTTGATAAAAACATCGGCAAAAATTTATTTGCTTTTAATGCAGCTGTGGAATATGAAAAAGAGTTTGAGTGGAGTAAAAATAACGTAGAAGCCAGTGGCTGGAAAGCCCCGGTTGAATTTAATGCAGGCTACCAGTATTTTGTAAAACCTAATTTGGGTTTGGGTTTTGAAATTCGTAATCACAATGAAATTGTAAAAGGAAACGGCTGGGAATATTCTGTTTTTTCTGGCGGGCCAACTATTAATTTCCGGAATAATAAATGGTTTATCATTGCTAATTATTTGCCGCAATGGAGCAATGTTCACAAAACAGCTGTTGAGCCTTTTTCAAAAGTATTGGATGAACAGGAAAGAGCCGAAGCAAGATTTATTGTAGGTATATCACTTTAAATTATATGAAAATAAAACATTTAACCGCTATTATATTTTTGTTTATTACGGCCTGCACCGCCAGCCAGCACCTGCAGCCTGCAGATGCTGATATGGCGGTAGCCCAACAAAGAATTCCGGGAATTACAATGGAAGGTTTGCAAAGCGGGTATAAAATTTACAGAACAAGTTGCTCCGGCTGCCACAGGCTGCACGACCCTAAAGAATACACTGCCAATGAATGGAAGCACATATTATCTGAAATGTTTACAAAAGCAAAACTTGCAGAAGACAAGCAAAAAGAATTGGTGAGTAATTTTCTGCTTGCAAAAAGCAGGTAGCAGTATATGCATCAAATATCAGTTGCGGTTTTTCCATGCCCACCAAATAAGCAGTGGCTGTAATATTACCAGCCTCACCCATAATATCCAGGCTGGCGCAGTGCCTCCGTTTATACCAATGTTTTCCTGCAGCATGTAAATATGTGCCGGCACAAAAGCAAGCAGCATAAGTATTATACCATAACATGCCCATTTACGTGTTACTTTAAAAAGCAATAAAACAGCCAGGCCAATTTCGGCAATACCAGCAACAATATTTACTAATTCTACATGGCCTATCCATGGCGGAATAATGGCATAATAAGATTGCGGACTTCTGAAATGATTGAGGCCGGCCAGCAGGTACAATGCCGCCATAACGTAAAGGCTTAGGTGCTTTTTCATGCAGGTAAACTAATTCATTTTTAAACAACGCACCCTTCTTATTTTATTGGCTTACATTCATCTTTTTTTTAATGATGAATACAACTGAAATTATAGACGCATTTGTACAGGGTATGAAAGGCACAGGCCCTCTTGAATATATTGCAGTTTTTGCAGGCATCATCAGTGTATGGTACAGCCGCAAAGAAAATATACTGGTATATCCTACCGGCATTATCAATACTATTTTTTATGTGTACCTCAGTTTTAAAGGAGGCTTGCTGGGCGAAGCCAGCGTTAATTTTTATTACACGGTTATGAGCATTTATGGCTGGATAATGTGGAGCCGCAAAGATGTACAGCACCATACAGTATTGCACATAACCCGTGCTTCAAAAAAAGAATGGCTGCAGCATCTTTTATTTTTTGCAGCATTTTATGTGGCCATATTTGTATCGCTTACTTATTTAAAGAAAAATTTTGCGCCGGGTGCTATCCCCTGGGCCGATGCACTGGCCAGTGCCAGTGCCTTTACCGGCATGTGGCTTATGACAAAGAAAAAATTAGAAAGCTGGATATGGTGGATTATTACCAACATTGCATCTATACCACTTTACTTTGTAAAACATTATGTGTTTACCAGCGTATATTACGGGGTACTTTTAATAATGGCCATTGCTGGGTATATAGAATGGAATAAAAGACAAAAACAATTGCATGCTTCTTAAAAAAATTGTGATACTGGGTCCGGAGTCTACAGGCAAAAGTACTTTGTGTGAGCAGTTGGCTGCACACTATAAAACCATATGGGTGCCCGAATATGCAAGAGAATACCTGCAAAAAAACGGAACAGATTATTCGTATGATGATTTAAGTAAAATAGCCAAAGGGCAGATAGAGGGGGAAGAGTTGGCGGTGGGCAATGGGCAGTGGGCAGTGGGCAGTTCTGAGTCATTAGTCAGTAGTCATGAGTCATTAGTTACTGGTTTAGAAAGTACTCCCGCCTTGCCATTATTTATAGACACCGATTTGTATGTAATAAAAATATGGAGCGAATTTGTTTTTAATAAATGCGAAAATCGTATTCTTACTCAAATAGCCAAAAGGCATTACGATCTTTACCTGCTGTGCAATACAGATTTGCCCTGGCAGCCAGATTCGCTGAGAGAATATCCCGACCTGCACACCCGTGAAAAAATTTATCATTATTACAAGGATGCTATGCTTAATCAAAAAACAGCCTGGGCAGATATTAGCGGTATAAATGAAGAGCGTTTACAAAAAGCTATTGAAGCTGTAGATAAGATACTTTAAAAATTTTTCCTGTTTATAAAAGGGCATTAAAAATAAATGACTAAAAATATTCTATTTCAGCAACTCCGCTATGTCCGGGTCTTCTTCTAAATTATTCATTTGTCTTACAATATTATTTGCCCTGTAACCTACATACCTGCTTTGCGGTTTTACAAAATATTTTTTTGGGTTGGGCAGGCAGGCTACAATTTGTGCGGCTTCGCTGCGGGTAAGATTTTTGGCATCTTTGTTAAAATATTTTTTGGCTGCAGCCTGCACACCATAAATGCCGGGGCCCATTTCTGCTACATTTAAGTAAGTTTGCAGTATGCGTTTTTTACTCCAGAGTGCTTCTGTCATAAATGTAAAATATACTTCCAGCCCTTTTCTAAAATAACCACCGCCCTGCCATAAAAAAACATTTTTGGCTGTTTGCTGGCTTATGGTGCTGGCTCCTCTTATTTTGCTGGGATGTTTTTTATTGTACTTCTGTGCTTTTTTTATGGCTTTAATATCAAATCCGTTATGATCAGGAAAAAGCTGGTCCTCGGCAGCCATTACGGCCAGCTTAATATTTGGTCCCATCTCGCTGTAAGAAATATAATCTCTTTTAAGGCCGTAGCCCTTTATCACATCCACCGCCTGTGTTAGGGTAATGGGCGGGTTTATCCATTTGCAAAACAGGATGTAAACAAACTGTAAAACAAACATCCACAACAAAACTTTTTTTATGGTTCTCCACATACTGCTTTTATTGCCTGTTTATTTTTTTATTCATTTAATAATAATGTGTAACGGTAAACTCCAATCTTTATTTCTTTGTAAAAAATTTTATGCCATTAGAATTTGGGAACTGCTTCGCAGTTTTTTTGCCACGAATTACACGAATTTCCACGAATTAAGATTGCATGCTGAGAGGCAGAGAGAGCAGAGAAAAATTTACTGCTTATTTATTTCTTATCGCTGCGCTCTCTGCTCCTCTGCATGCCACATATTTCTAATCTCTGCTCACTCTGCTGCTCTGCGTGCCCTCATTTCTGCGTCATATTCATATACTGCAGGCTGTATTTTTTTCCTATCACTATTCCCTTTCTGCCTGTTCTGCTCATAAAATATCCTGCCGTGCCCAGAGCCACAGCAGCACCCATCAGCTCCGGGCTAAACTTTTCTTTATCTGCAATATAAGAAACAGCGCTTGCCAGCGTAAGCAAAATACCGCCACCCAGTAATGCTGCACCACTGCCACTTACATTAAAACCTTTGGATGGCTGTTTGCCAAAACTTTTTATCTGGGTATAATGATAAGTGTATCTAAAACTTCCTGCGGTATCTAAAATAAAACTGCCGTATGTAGTGGGCAGGCGCCGCACTAAAAATTCCTGCAGGTAAAGGCTGTCGTTTTTAATGGCAGTAATTAATGCATCCCGGTAGGCACCGGTTACCGTTACAAACTCAATTTGCGATCCTGCATAATAATAGCGCAGCGTTTTATTATTTTTTTTAAGCATAATAAAATCTGATGATTGTGCGAAGCCGCAAAAGCAAAACAGCAATAAGGCAGGAAGTAAATATTTCACGCTGTAAAATAACTAATGATATGAATGTAAAAAATGCAGAGGCTGTTAATTTTTAAGCAGCGTGATAATAATGCCGGATAAAATTATAATGCCAAACACAAGGTATAAGAAACCCGAAATACGGTTAATCAATAAAATATTATGGTCGCTCAGCTTTTTTCCTATTTTGCCTGCACCCAAAACTTTGCCCACATCTGCCAGAATATTTATACCAAGGCAGGTGCCAAAAACAATTACCTGGTGGTTAAAAGAATATATGGCAGATAGGGATGCTGCCATGATAACCCAAAAAGAAATTACCGCAGGGTTAAGGGTATTAATTAAAAAACCAGAACTGAATATGGCAAAATAGTTGGTGCGCTCTCCTTCGGCAGTTATTATATCGCCGGCTATATTTACAGGCTCCTGCAGCTGGCGGGGTTTTATTTTTTTAAAAAAGGCATAATAAATTCCCATGCCTATCAAAAATCCGCAGCCGGCAATGCCAATAGGAATTTTAAAATCCATTAAGGTTTTTACCACTTCTCCAAAACCCATGCTTAATACAATCCACATAATATCGCTTAGCCATACGCCGGCCACAAAACTAAAGCCGCCTGCTCTTCCATGGTTTACGCTTTGTTTTATAATGGTAAATATAACGGGCCCCACCGAAAAAATCAGCAGTAAACTTATAGCCACACCTTTTAAAAAAGCCTCCGTCATTTAAATGCTTTATGCAAATGGTAAAATAATTGGGCATTTAAAATTGTCAGCCGGTTAAACGCTGTGGTCGGTGAGACACCGACCACAGCTGGCTGCCGTGGCTGGTGTCTTCACCAGCCACCGTCAATTTGAAATGCACCCTAAAATAATAATTACAGTAGCCGCCGGGTAAGATTGTTAATGATGTGCTACTGTTATTTTTTTTAAAAAAAGTGTCCACTCTTCCAGCATCTTTCCTTTCAGTACTCTTGGAAATTTATGTTGTCCGCCAATTTTTCCTTTTGATTTCATAAAATCAAGAAAAACCTGTTCGGGCAATACATGCGCTGTTACTGCTTTTAAAGCATGTGCACGTTCTACCTCGTAGTCGTCATTTAATTTTTTGAGTTTTGTATCCAGCACGGCAGCCAGCTTTTTTTCATCCACCATATCATCGGTAGCAATATACCATTCGTGTGCAAAGAAATTTCCGTGCGGCACACCGGCCACTGTAAACTCCGGGATACAAATATTTAATTGCTGGCTGGTTAGTTCTATTGCCGTGGTCATATTATCTACACTCAGGTGTTCGCCCACAAGACTTAAAAAATGTTTGGTGCGGCCGGTAATAATAATTTCGCTGCGCTCTTTGTCTACCAGCCTCACGGTATCGCCTATAGCATAACGCCAGGCACCGGCATTGGTACTTATCAGTATAGCATAATCTTTTCCTTCTTCAATTTCATGAATCATCAGCACTTTGGGATCTTCGGCCATATTGCCTTCGCTGTCAAAGTTGTCATCATCAAAAGGTACAAACTCAAAAAAAATATTATTGTTCAGCACCAGCTGCATGCCCCTGGTATCCTGCCTGTTTTGATAAGCTAAAAAACCTTCGCTGGCAAGATAGGTTTCGATATAAGTGATGGGTTTGCCCAGGAGTTTTTCAAAACCTTTTTTATAAGGTTCCATAGCTACCCCGCCATGAACATAAAAGGCAAGGTTAGGCCATAACTCATGAATATTTTTTAATTGATAGCGCTCTATTATTTTTTCAATACATAGCTGCAGCCATGCAGGCACGCCTACAATAAAACCAATATCCCAGTTGGGAGCATTCTCTACAATTTCTTCCAGTTTTTTGGCCCAGTCTTTTTCTCTGGCAATTTTTTTACCCGGTTTGTACAGGCCTAAACCCATAAACCAAAATGGAATATTTTTTTGCTGAATGCCACTGAGATCTCCTGCATAATAAGTGGCCCCTTTTTGCAGCTGTGTGCTGCCACCCAGCATTAGCCAGCCTTTGCCAATAGAGCTGCGGGGTATATGCTCATAGCGGGTTAGGGTAAATAACTGTTTAAAACTGGTGATGGTATTGCTGCGTATAAGTTCTTTGGTGATGGGTATATATTTACTTGCAGCTTCGCTGGTACCGCTGCTAAGGGCAAAATAGTTTATTACTCCGGGCCAGCATACATCGGGCACTCCCTCTAATGTTTTATACCACCACTGGCTGTATATTTTACTGTAATTATAAGTAGGCACCATTTGCTGAAACTTTTTGCCGGGGTGCGCACTAAATAATATTTCATCAAATTTATACTGCTGCCCAAACTGTGTGAAGCGGGCTTTCTTTAACAATTTCTTCAATACTTTTAATTGCTGCCGCCTCGGATCGCTCACAGGAATGTTTAAAGCTTTTGCAATTGATTTAGGCAGCCTTATATCAAAAATGGCCATTATTTATTATGTATTGTTTATGCAGCAACAAATATAGTTAATGGAAGCGAGGTTTGCACTAAAGGTGGTGAGCAGGGGCGGTGGGTAAAGGTCAAAGGTAATCAGTCAGCAGTCGTCAGTCAATAGTCAGCAGTCAGTATCAATGCGTACCCTACATTTTATAGGGGCCAATGGTCAGCTGACGGTTAGCAGTTTAAGAATTACAAGCAACACTGGTTTTTAATTGTTCTTTTACACATCCTATCAAATGCCGTTTTATTAAGCCTTTGTTTTTCTTTGTTCCATATTGCTGAAAAGTACAAGTGAGTGACACAACAATGTTTAATTGAAAAACAAATGTTTGTAACCCAATATTTTTCTTGGCCGATGACCTGTGTGTGCCTAAAATAGGTTGACTTTTTTTATAATGGTTCAAACAAATTTAATTGTTTCTTTAATGCATCCTCTTGATTAAGTTTTACTGTGT
>JAYVGA010000239.1:0-2317 GCA_043772635.1 Chitinophagaceae bacterium | reverse complement strand
GATATAAAAAGTTCCATACCCACCATAGCGATTATTGCAGGTAAACAACTGCGGTCTTACTTTTGAGTATAACGAAGAAAAATGATAATCCTTAATTACGCCAATTACTTTGTATGGGTCACGGTTCATCACCTTAACGTTTTGGCCAAGGGCATTTTTCCAGCCTGCTTCTTTTACAAATGCTTCGTTTACCACAACAGAAAGTGTGCTGTCTGCAGGGTATGCTTTAGAAAAACCTCTTCCTTCTTTTAATTGTAAACCTAAAGTGGGTATAAAATTTTCATCCACTACATTCATATCAGGGCCTATTTGCTCACCGCTATCAATATTTACAACGGTTTCCCATCCTGCAAAATTTCGTGGGGCAATGGAAACAATATCTTTATTCTTTTTTAGCTCATTCATAAATACAGTGCCTTTAGCTGCTTTAGAACCGCCGGTGTGTATGAGCACCATATTCCTGTCGTCGTATCCTAAATATTTACTTGTAAAAAGATTTACCTGCTTATACTGAATAATGACCAGGATGATAAAAAAAGTTGCCAGGCCAAATTGAAAAACGATCAATGCTTTGAGCAAAATATTTTTACCCGTAAGATTAAATTTGCCGTATAAAATTTGCACTGGCTTATAGGCAGATATAACCAGGGCAGGATAAAACCCTGCTAAAACAACGGTTAAGAAAAATATGCCCAGGAATATTGCCATCAGCTTTGCATCCAGCAAATAAGAAAACATAAGCGACTTGGAAGTGAGGCTATTGAATACAGGCAACAGCAGGTTGGTTAATAAAATGGCCATTAAAAAAGCACCCGCATTCAGTAAAAAAGATTCGGTCATAAATTGCCCGATGAGTTGCTTGCGCTGCCCGCCCATTACTTTTCTTACGCCTATTTCTTTTGCCCGCTGCAAAGAATGTGAAATAGAAATATTTACAAAATTTATACAGGCTATTAATAAAATAAATAAAGCCAGCCCCGACAAAACATACGACAGCGTTTTGTTGCTGCTCTCTTTCAATCCGTTTTCAGCCCTGTAGTCACGGCTTAGATGTATCTCTAAAAAGGGTTGTAAACTAAATGCCAATTGATTATCGTAACCCCATTCTTTTTTTGCATTGGCCACCTCAGTTGCAGCATCTTTTTTAAAAATTGCAGCAAATTGTTTTTCAATATTAGCAATACTGGCTCCCGGTGCAAGGGTGAAGAATGTATTTAAATTAAAATTTATCCAGAACTTATCTGTATTATTTACATAATCAAATGGCATGATTACATTCATTTGTATGCTGGAATTTTGAGGGGAATTTTTTGTTACACCTGTTATGGTATAATTTTCAAATACAGTATCTCTTTCTATTGCTAAAGTTTGGCCTACTGCTTTTTGATTACCAAAAAATTTTTTTGCTACACTTTCGGCAATAACAATACTGTAAGGATCACCCAGGGCTTTATGTACATTGCCTTCAATAAAATCTGCAGAAAACATTTCAAAAAAATTGCTGTCGGCATAGTTGGCATCCTGTACAAAAATTTCGTTTTTATATTTTATATTAAATTTTGCCGGGGCAAAACGCACCATGCTTTGTAACTCAGGAATTTGTTTTTGAAAGGCTGGCCCATGTACCATACCTGTAATACCATACTTAAATTTTTCACCTGCCGGAGAAGTTTCATTTACCACCAGGCGGTAAATTTCATTTTTATGCTGCTGAAACTGGTCAAAACTAAATTCATCTTTTATAAACAGGGTAATAAGCATGCATATACACAAACCAATGCTTAACCCTGTAATATTTATAAAGGAATAGAGTTTGTTTTTAGCAATTGTTCTCCATGCTATTTTTAAATAATTTTTTATCATGGTATTTGTTTTATACGTTCATAATATTTTAGTAATGCTTTTTATTTTTCGAACTACACAGTTACCTTACTCTGCTTTTAATACAGTAACAACATTTACCTGCCCAGCCCTTATTGCCTGCGACAATACTGTGATTAACCCTGCCACTGCCACAAGGCCAAAACCAATTAATACATTCGCCGGGCCAGTATCTACACCACTGCCCATACTCCTTCTTAAAAAAATGCCACAAAATATTCCTGCCGGTATGCCAATAATACCAGCCACAGCAATCAGTACCCCAAAACTTTTTGTAACCACCCAAATCAATTTTAATTTTCCTGCACCCAATACTTTTCTAATGCCCAATTCTCTTGTGCGTATTTCCACAGCATAACTTGCAATGCCCATAATACCCATGGCTGCAATAAGCATTACCAGCAAAGCAAAAAAACCAAAAAAGCCAACGGCTTCT
>JAYVGA010000238.1:0-6003 GCA_043772635.1 Chitinophagaceae bacterium | reverse complement strand
GTCCAGGCCATTGGTAGGCTCATCAAAAACCAGTACATCAGGATTGCCAAGCAGGGCGGCTCCTATGGCAAGGCGTTGTTTCATACCAAGAGAGTAAGAACTGAAAGGAGAATTTTTTCTTTGCGTAAGATCCACAACTCCCAGCACACGGTCTATATCATCTTGCCCCCTTCCTTTAATGGCAGCAGTTATTTTTAAATTCTGCACAGCGCTGAGGTAGTGATAAAAATTTGGTGTTTCCAGGAGTGTACCCATTTGTTTGCGGTGAGCATCTGTGGGTTCTTCATCAAACAATGTATAGCTCCCTCCCGATGCTTTTAAAACACTCATTATAATACCCAGCAAAGTAGTTTTACCGCTGCCGTTGGGGCCGAGTATGCCAAATACGCTTCCGGATGGCACAGAAAAACTGATGCCTTTTAATGCTTTTATAGCCCCGTAGTTTTTAGAAAGATCTTGTACCGATAATACTGCCATGTTATACAATTAAATAATGCTTCAAGATAACAGATTTTACTCTTCACTAAAAAAAATAAATTTTAAGTGGTATCACTCAGGCAAATGTTTATCGTGCCATACCGAACTGAATTCTCCCACAACAGCCTGGCCGTTTTTATTAAATGATAATTTGTTCAGCCGCAAATCATCAAGATCTTTTTGTAAAACTTTTCTGTAAAAAGGATTGAGGGTGCCTCCGTTTGTTGCAGGAGCTGCAGCAGGGTCATATTGAAAATGAGGATCGGTAATAGTGCCCCGTGGATACATTATTCCAGGAGTTCCTTCCCCACGTATATCCAGATTAAAAGGATGTTCTAAACCAATGGTATGGCCAAACTCATGTGCGGCAGTAGTAGAATTATTTAGTAGATTATCTAATTTAAAATAACCGGTGTTGCTGCCAATACCATCTACAAAAGAAATATGATTTTCAGAAAATTCTTCTACCCTGAAATAATTATTTTGAGGTTGATCATTTTCATACACATCCTGCGGCTGTAAATGCGGCGCATAAAATCCGCTGATATTAAAAACAACCTGGTATAAAACAGATTGTATTAAAACAGTTGCCTGTGGCTGGTTCCAGTGTTGCTGTATATCCCGGGCAACTGCTGCACTTAATGATTCACTGGCTGCATCTCCGTACAAGAATATAGAGGCAATAATATTAAGTTGTAAATGCCCGTGGTTTAATTGTGCAATGCCCATGCAATAAATTTTGGGGAACCTGGTCTGACGGCCTCCGTCTGACCAACAACCTTTGGAAAGTTACAAAAAGTTACGGTATGCCGCCACAGCAGCATTTAAAACATATAGCCAAAAGCTCTTTAATTTTTGGGATAATCTTTGGCTTCATCGGTCAGACGGAAGCCGTCAGACCGGGGTTGCACTTACCATGGTCTGACGGCTTCCGTCTGACCAACAATAATTAGAGAGTTACAAAAAAATTAAGGGAAGCCTCTACAGCATCCTTTAAAACATGTCCCCGAAATCATCGCTTATATCCCTGTAAGATTCTTTCATAAAATTTTCTTCATTATAAGAACAGTGTTTTTCTGCAAGCTGTTTATTACATAAACTTCCTTTTCGCAAGCCGGCATAATCTAAGAAAGAAGAATATTCCCAATCTTCCATACGTGTTACAAGCTTAGCCTTCCACGGATTTTGGTGAATATAATGAAAACAATTGCTGCAGTAATCTATCACAGAAAGTGAGTGACTCGCCAGAACACTTTCATCAGATAAAAGTTTGCATTTGGTTTTTTGTCTGAACAAAGAACCACTCCTGTTATATTTTTTATTATACATTCTTGCATAACCACTCAATAATTTTCTGACTCCATTAGTAAGTTTGTCAATTATAAGGCCTCCCTGTTTTATCTGCACAGCCACTCTCTCATCCGTACAAACCATCAGATGAAAATGATTAGGCATCAAACACCACGCAACAATTTCACAATGTGGCATAATCAGTTTTCGCATTTCTTCTAAAAAAATAATATAATCTTCCCTGGCTAAAAAAATGTTTTGATGATTGTTACCCTGGTTGTAAATATGGTATAAGTTATCGGGATTAACTTTCATTGCTGGAGTTTTGGTAGTTATCTGGAGTTTGTATGACCAATATTTAAAACTACAAAGGAAAAAAACAAAGAAAGAAGTTTTGGTCTTTGTTTTTCGGCGGCTCTCTACTCATGGTCGGTCAGACGGAGGCCGTCAGACCGGTAATCTCGGTCTGGCCGTCCCGGTCTGACCAACCGTAAATTCAAGAGTTAGGGAAAATGGGTAAAGACCGGCAATGATGTTTCCGAAACAAACTGGTGCATTGATTTAAAAAAATATAAAAGCAGCAAGTTTTGGTCTGCATTTTTTTGGGATGCTCTATGCCGGTGCGTCGGTCAGACGGAGACCGTCAGACCGGGTGTGCATCCACCACATTAATTCCTCAGCGGTTTACCCGTTTTTAAAATACTCTGTATTCTTTCCAGGGTTTTCTTTTCGGCAGTAAGACTTAAGAAAGCTTCTCTTTCAAGATCCAGCAGGTATTGTTCGCTTACCAGGGTTTGCTCGCTAAGGTCTCCGCCGCACATTACATAGGCTAATTTTTTTGCTACAGTTACATCATGATCTGTGGCATAGTTACCACGCCACATACCATTTATACCGGCATGCATGGCACCCAAAGCAGAGCGGCCCAGTACTTTTATATCATTGCGCTGCACCGGCATCACATATCCATCTTCATACAAACTTATCACTGCCTGTTTTGCTTCTGCTATTCTGCGGCCGGTGTTAAGGCTAATGGCGTCTGTGCCTTTACGGTAGATGCCCATATCAAATGCTTCGTGGGCAGATGTGGCTACTTTTGTAGTGGCGATGGTTAAGAAACGGTTTTGCAGGGTAATGGTTTCCGGCTCGCCGTTATGCATTTCATCGGCAGCACGCAGCACAAATTCTTTTGTACCGCCACCACCAGGTATAACACCAATGCCTACTTCTACCAAACCGGTGTACGTTTCTGCTGCGGCAATAACTTTATCTGCATGCAAACAAATTTCGCAGCCACCACCCAGCGCAAGGCCATGCGGTGCAAGCACCACAGGTATGGCAGAATAGCGTACCCGCATCATTGTATTTTGAAACATGCGGATGGCCATATCAATTTCATCATAATCCTGTTCCAGTGCCAGCATAAATATCATACCCACATTGGCACCTGCACTAAAATTGGCGCCATCATTCCCAATCACCAGGCCTTTATATCTTTCTTCGGCAAGCGAAATAGATTTTTGTATTCCTTCCAGCACTTCGCCTCCAATGCTGCCCATCTTTGTGTACCACTCCAGGCCTAAAACATCATCACCTAAATGATAAGTGCGGCAGGCACTGTTTTTCCAAACTGTTTCATTGGCAAAATTTTTCATTACAATAAAAGCTTCTCCGCCTGGTAAAGCTTTATATGTTTTGGATGGAATATCGTAATACAAACGCTTTCCGTTTTCTACTTTGTAAAAAGTTTTTGCGCCTGCGGCAATCATTTCATCTATCCAGGGTGCAACAGTGTAACCCGCTGCCTTCATAGCTTCTGTAGTTTTTGCCACACCCAGTGCATCCCAGCTTTCAAAAGCGCCTATCTCCCAGCCAAAGCCCGCCATCATAGCATCATCTACACGATAAACCTCATCACTTATTTCTGGTATGCGGTGAGAAATATAAGAGAACAATGCATAATGAAACTGGCGGTAAAAATCGCCGGCCTTATCTGTTCCTGCTGCCAGGGCTTTTATTCTTGTGGGTAAATCTTCAATAGCTTTTGCCGCCTCTACCGTTGCAAATTTTGGTTTTTTACGGGCTTCGTATTCCATCGTTTGCAGGTTTAGCACCTGTATATCGCTCTTACCTTCTGCTCCTTTTACTTTCTTAAAAAATCCCTGACCACTTTTATCGCCCAGCCAGTTTTTTTCTGTCATACCGTTTAGCCAACCCTGTATATTAAAATAAGCTCTTGCCTCATCTTGCGGACAATTTTCGAAAACACCCTTTGCTACTTTAATAAATGTATCAATACCTACAACATCTGCTGTACGAAACGTGGCAGATTTTGGCCTGCCAATAACCGGGCCTGTTAACGCATCTATTTCATCAATACTTAACTGCAGTTTTTCCATGGTGTTCATAATGGCCATCATACCAAATACACCAATACGGTTGGCAATAAATGCGGGTGTATCTTTTGCCAAAACAGTGGTTTTGCCCAAAAACAAATCGCCGTAATTCATTAAAAAATTTACTACTTCAGGATCGGTGTGTGTTGTAGGAATAATTTCCAGCAGGCGCAAATACCGTGGCGGATTAAAAAAGTGTGTACCACAAAAATGTTTTTTAAAATCTTCGCTTCTGCCTTCGGCCATCATATGTATGGGAATGCCGGATGTATTGGAAGTGATAAGCGTTCCGGGTTTACGGTATTTTTCTACTTCGGTAAATACAGATTGTTTAATATCCAGCCTTTCTACCACTACTTCAATTATCCAATCGGCCGTGGCAATATCTTTCATATTATCTGTAAAATTACCCGTGGTAATTTTCTTTATTACATCCTTATAATATACCGGCGAAGGATTGGATTTAATGGCCGCCGCCAATGCATCATTTACAATTTTGTTTCTCATCATCCGCTCCGATGGTTCTCCCCCGACGGGGGAGTTAGAGGGGGCCGCAATATCCAGCAACAATACCTGTAACCCTACTCCTGCAAAATGACAGGCTATGCGGCTGCCCATTACACCACTTCCTAAAACGGCTACTTTTTTTATTGTACGATTTTTCATGAGCATTTTTTTTATTGACCAAACGGAAACCGCAGGACCATGATTAGTACATTGTCATACGGAAGGTCCCCGCAAATGGCGGGGCGGCTGTAAGACCAGGAATAAATTAGTTAGTTAAACAACTATTTTTTAGAAACCGAAGTTAGGATATTTATGTTATGGGCAAAATAAAAAAACTCCAGAGGTTACCCAATGGAGTTTTAATTTATTTAATAAGCTCCGTTATTCTACAAAATATTCGTTGCCGGCAGAGCTGATGTAACCCAGCTTACCATTAAATGTTTTTACTAGAAGATAATCGGTACCATCTACCAGTTTAATATCGCTGTACTTTGGTGCTACTGTTTTATTATTGGTAAAATAATATCCTCTTGTATTATCGTCTCCGGTTAAAATAAATCCGCCCTTGCCATCATAAATAATATCAGCATATCCCTGTGCAATTACATCATTATTTTCAGGGTCTTTAATAAAAGTTTTTCCGCCCCTTTTTACAATAATATAATCTTTACCATCCGCAGCCTGCACAGAAAATACCTGGCTGTTTTCGGGCAAAATGCGCATTTGCCCCATACCATTAATAACACCAAACATAGTGCCCTGGCGTACTTCAAAATAAGGCGATTTTGCTCTTACCAGTTTAATGCTGTCGTAATCAAAAGGAACGAGGGTTTCAAATTTTGAATTAAATACTCCATAACGGTTGTTTTTTATGGCTATATAATATGTTTCATCGCTGTTACTCATTTTGTAATCGTCTACAATTTTATCAAACAAACCTGCACTGTTGGGTACGGTATATTTTTTTTCTTTTGTAACGGTCTGCACCGGTGTCCTGTTTTCTGCTACACTGTTTTCTGGTATTGCCGGGCACTGAGGCATTCGTATACCTTTTGTATTAATACATATTTCATAGCCATCTGCCCGCAATGATGCACCTGCAAACAATAAAGAATCGCCGCCCTCCTTACCTGCTCTTGGCATAAAGCCTTTACGGAAAGATTTGGCTACGGTAAATTTTGCAGGTATCACCAGCTTGCCCTGTTTATTGATATAGCCATATTTACTGCCCAGTTTTACAGCTGCATATCCTTCACTAAACCAGCCAGCCTCTGCATACTTAGGGGTAATAATTACTTTATTATCCGGGCTTGCATAACCCCATTTATTTCCC
>JAYVGA010000237.1:0-2520 GCA_043772635.1 Chitinophagaceae bacterium | reverse complement strand
ATGTTTTCTTTAAAAACTAAAAACGAAAACGGGTTTGATATTATCGTTTTAAAAGATAATACCAATGGCACAGTTGCAGAAGTGATACCTGCATGTGGTGCCATCCTGCATATGTTTGCGGTGATGCATGGCGAAAAATTACTAAACATAATAGATACCTATAACAGCAAAACTGAATTTGATGATGAAATGGAAGCAAGAGGATTTAAAAGCGCCAAACTTTCTCCTTTTGTGTGCAGAATGAAAAATGGGAGTTACCATTATGGAGAAAAAAATTATACTGTTCAAAAATTTTACCTGGGAGAAAATGCTATTCATGGATTAATATATGATGCCCCGTTTAAAATAATACAGCAGGAGGCAGATGAAAAAAAAGCCTTGCTGCAGTTGCTGTACAGTTACAAAGGAACAGATGCCGGTTATCCATTTATGTTTGATTGTAAAGTGCAGTACGAACTTAAAAAAAACAATAACCTCACGCTTACTACTACCATTGTAAATAAGGATGAAGGTATGATACCTGTTTGTGATGGCTGGCATCCTTACTTTAGTTTTGGAGGAACCATAAACCATTGCCAGCTGGAATTTCAAAGCAAAGAGATGCTGGAGTTTGATGCAGGCCTTATCCCTACGCAAAAATTAAATGCTTACCAGGAATTTGGTTCTTTAAAATTAATTGAAGATACTTTTTTAGATAATTGTTTTACCCTGAATTTTGCAGAATGCCAGCCCATGGTTATTTTAAGAGACCCTGTGCAAAAAATTCAGCTGCAGATTCATCCCGATAAAACATATCCTTACCTGCAGGTATATACACCGCCACACCGCAACAGTATTGCAATAGAAAACTTAAGTGCGGCACCAGATGCATTTAACAATGGTATGGGATTAATTTCATTGGCTGCCGGAGAGGAGCGGAGTTTTGCCACTACTTATAAAATAAGTGCTGTTTAAAAATGTATAGCCTGTTCCCTGAAGATCTTTATCATCAATTATATGATTATTTTGTTTTCCGGAGCCACGTAAATTTATTTAAAGCATTAATTGGCTTTTAAAAATTCTACCACTTCTGCCCTTCGTCTCCTGGAAATTTCTACTTTACTTTGATCGGCCATGGTAACCACGCCCTCCCCACTTAAATTGCTGATGTGTTTTTTGTTTATCATATGGCTCTTGTGTATGCGGATAAAGCCATGTGCAGATAATATTTCTTCAAACTCCTTAAGTGTTTTGGAAGTGAGCATCGGTTTTTTTTCTGTAAAGAAAAATTTGGTATAATTACTTTCACCCTCCAGCCTTATAATCTGGTGGGGAAAATAAAAAAAAGTTCCTTCGCTTGTAGATAGCGCCAGTTTAAAATCTTCTTTATTTTTAGAATTTATATTCTGCAGAAAATTTTTATACAATCCCTGGTTGCTTTTTTGCAGCACTTCTTTTATCATAAATTTATCTACTGCAGTCCGCAGTTCATCAGCATCAATAGGTTTTAATAAATAATCCAGTGCGCTAAAACGGATGGCCTGTATGGCATACTCATCAAAAGCAGTAGTAAAGATGATATTAAAATTTACCTGCGGAAAATGTTTGAGAATATCAAAGCCGTTCATTACCGGCATCTGAATATCAAGAAAAAGAATATCAGGCTGAAAAGTTTTTAATAAATGAATGCCTTCTGCAGGATCGTTGGTGGCTTTCAGATTGTCTATTTCGGGCACATAACGCTGCAGCATAAGTTGCAGTGTTTTTACTGCAGCGGGTTCATCGTCTATGATAAGTGCTTTTATCACCCTTTAAAAATAAAAAATAAAACACTGCAATGCTGCAGTTTATTATAAATTTTTATTGTTTCTCAAAAACTATATAAAAATGATTCTGTGAATTTTTTATAAGGCTAACAGTGGTCGGTGTCACCACCGACCACGGCCGGCTGCCGCCGTTCGTGTCCACACGAACGGCTTACAAGGCGAATCTGTATTCTATTTTTAAACAGCTTCTCAGCAATTATACTTTTATATAAATTTTCTTTTTATCCATCCACCAGGCAAAAAACCACATCATGGCAATAAAGCAAAGTGCATATATAAAGGAGCCAATGCGGGGGTCTGATGGTAAGATAGGTTTAGTTACATGCTCATAAAACCAACCGAACGGGGTAAGGTATTTTGGTTTGCCATCACCGGCTACTCCGTTGTTTATTCTTATTAATGCCAGCAGCCTGGGCAGTATGCCGCTTAGTGCAAAAATGAACAATGCATTTTTTCCAAACACATTAAAAAAGCGGCTCCATGTGCCCTTTGCATTTTTAAATTCTATTAAATAAATAAGTACAGATAACACAACAAGGGCCAGGCCTGTAGTGTACACGGTGTAGCTGCTGGTCCATATTTTTTTATTTATTGGAAAAACCATATCCCACATAAATCCTATAAATATAAGTACAGCCCCGGCTACAAATAAGCCATTCAGCATTTCGGCCGTTTTACCTTTGGTTAAAATATAATGGCCCACGAGGTAGCCAAA
>JAYVGA010000236.1:0-3748 GCA_043772635.1 Chitinophagaceae bacterium | reverse complement strand
AAACTGAACCGGCAGGCGACCACAAAAGGGTATCGCTGTGAAAGGCTATCAGTGTATCTGACTGCCCAAAACATAAACTATCGGCGGCCGGAATAATCTGTATAAATGGAATGGGATTTACAATGACAGGTTTGCTTAAACTATCTATGCAACCCGTTTTGTCTCTGGCTACTAACTTAACATTATAAGTTCCAGGTCCGGGATAATTTACGGCAGGTGGCTGATAGACTGTATCATTTGTTTTAAATAGTCCATAATTCCAATACCAAAGAGTAACAGTATCCACTGCATAATATGCACCCGAAGTATTAAGCACAGTGTAAGCTGTGTTTTGACAAATGATAGATGGTGTACTAAAACTTAAGTTTGGCCCTCTTACCTGTATAGGATGATTTAAATATACTGTATCTAAACAGTACTGTGGTCCATTGTTTATTACAACATAATTAGTTGAATAATTTCCCAGTGCAGGAGCAATAATATTGAGTGTGTTACTGGAAGCAGGTCCGGCCAGCATACCCAATACATTCCATTGGTAAGTATCCAGAGTATTAGTTTGATTGTTTAATAAGGTAAACGTGGTAGCAGAATTTTTACAAATTGAGGAATCAGGATTATTTAATGTACTGATACCTGTATGAACAATAACAGAATAACCATTATTACAACCTGTAGTGCTATCAAATACAAGTAAACTTACTGCAAATGATCCGGAATCAGTATAAGTGTGCACCACATTTTGAGTTACTGCACTGGGGCTGCCATCTCCAAAATTCCAGGTATAACTGCTTATATTTCCCTGGGAGGTATCCGTAAAAGAAAAAGTATTTTTATTGCCGCAGGTATTGCTGTACGAAAAGCCGGCAATTACCCCAATGATATCAACAGTAAAGCTTGTTCCCGTCCCCGGACATCCATTAAAATAAGGCGTTACAGAAATGGTTTTAGTACCCAGTGTAGTATAATAGTGTTGTACGGTGGTATCCGTTACTGTGGCAGTTTTTCCATCCCCAAAATCCCAAAAATACAGGTTGGCATTTACAGCTTTAGAAACAAATACAGGTGTCTCAGATCCGCAATAAACAGGTTTGCCAGGGTATGCAATTATATTTGTTGGGGGCGTGCCATAAGCTAAAGGAGTGTAGGTGTAAGAATTGATGCAGCCTTCATTTGTAGTAACAGAAACGGTAGCAGTATATGAACCTGTTGCTGTGTAAGTATTAGATATGGAACTGGCTGTTGTATTAATTACCGGGCTGCCATCTCCAAAATTATAACTGTAATTGGTTACAGCACTGCCAGCCGGAATATTAGGTGTTGCGATAAAATTTACCATTGCAGGTATGCATCCTCCAACAGGCGATACACTTCCGGTAACCGGTAATGTTTGTAATGTTACCCCATAAGAACTATTGGCAATACAACCGGAAATATCGGTGGCTTTTACCGTAGTGGTATAAGAACCTAAACTGGTAAAGTTGTGGCTGATGGTTGCGGAACTGTTTGTTACAACAGGGCTTCCATCTCCAAAATTCCATTCATAGGTTGCAATATTGCCCGTGCTGGAAGCGGTAAAATTAATAGCGCCCGGCGTACAGATATAATTTCTATCTGCAGTTAAAGAGGCTGTAATACCCGGAGTAATTACAATTACCTGCGATGCCTTTATGGCCTGTGTATTAAATAATGCGGTAAGTTCTACGGTATAACTGCCTGGGGTATTAAAAACTATACTGGGGTTGGGAGCATTGCTATACTGGCCATTGCCAAAGTTCCAGATAAAGGCCGTGGGATTACCAGTACAGGTTTGTGTAAAATTAATAGTAACAGGGCTGCAGTACAACCCGTTTGTACTTTGATAAGTAAAACCTGCGGTTTGTGCTTTGCTGAATAACGATATAATACAAAGAGATATTACGAGGATAAGCTTCGGCATGTAAACAAAATTAACATAGAATGTATAACCTGTGCAAATACCATACTAATTTTTTTTATATGAAAATAAAAGAAGCTGCACAGTTGTTTATTTTTTCATTTCGGCCAGTTCCTTCTGCAACTTAAACATTTCATCCCTGAGTCTTGCTGCTTCCATAAAGTCAAGATCTCTTGCCGCTTTTTCCATTTCTTTTTTTGTTTTGCCAATGGCTTTCTCCATTTGAGGAATAGTTTTATACACTTCCTGGTCTTCTGCAGCCATGGTTACCAATTCTTCATCAGGCCCGATAGAATAGGGGTTTGCCGGGTCATAGCCTTTTACATCCAGCACACTGCCCTGCGCATATACCTGTTCTCTCGATTTTATGATGGTGGCAGGAGTAATACCATGTTTGGTATTGAATTCTATTTGTTTTTCTCTTCTGCGCTGGGTTTCATCAATCGTTTTCTGCATACTCTCTGTTATTTTATCAGCATAAAAAATAACCAGGCCATCTACATTACGGGCAGCCCTGCCAGCAGTTTGGGTAAGACTCCTTTCGTTGCGCAAAAAACCTTCTTTATCTGCATCCAGAATAGCTACCAGCGAAACTTCGGGCAAATCCAGTCCTTCCCTCAGCAGGTTTACCCCTACCAGTACATCTATTACGCCCAGCCGCAGTTCTCTTAAAATTTCAATTCTTTCCAGGGTATGCACTTCGCTGTGTATGTATTTACTTTTAATGTTTATTCGGTGCAGGTATTTGTCCATTTCTTCTGCCATTCGTTTGGTAAGGGTAGTTACCAATACCCTGTCTCCTTTTTTTATCCTTTCATCAATGGCATCCAGCAGGTCATCAATCTGGTTAATGGATGGGCGGATTTCTATGGGGGGATCTAGCAAACCCGTAGGCCGCACCACCTGCTCTACTACTACACCACCGCATTTATCCAGTTCATAATCTCCCGGCGTAGCCGAAACAAAAACCATTTGGTTGGTAAGGTTTTCAAACTCATGAAAATTTTGAGGCCTGTTATCCATGGCCGATGGCAGGCGAAAACCATAATCTACCAGCACCAGCTTACGGCTGCGGTCGCCGCCATACATACCGCTAATCTGTGGTATGGTTTGATGGCTTTCATCAATAATGGTAAGATAATCTTTAGGAAAATAATCCAGCAGGCAAAAGGGTCTTGTGCCTGGTTTTCTCCTGTCAAAAAAACGGGAGTAGTTTTCTATGCCATTGCAGTACCCCAATTCCCTAATCATCTCCAGGTCGTAATTCACTCTTTCTCCAATTCTTTGTGCTTCTATATATTTACCCGACTGTTTAAAATATTCTACCTGTGCAGCCGTTTCGTCCTGTATTTCATTTATCACTTCTGCAAGCATATCTTTTGGCGCAATATAAAGGTTAGCCGGAAAGATGGCGGCATTATCTACACTGCTTATGCGCTTGCCCGATGAAAGTTCCAGTGTTTCTATACTTTCAATTTCATCTCCAAAAAAACTAATGCGGTAACCAAAATCTACATAGGGCAGGTTAATGTCTACGGTATCTCCTTTAACCCGGAATGTTCCTCTTGTAAAATCTCCCTGGCTTCGGTGGTATAAAGAATTTACCAGGGCATGTAAAAATCCCTGGCGGGAAATTACCTGTTTCTTTTGTATGCGAATGATGCCGTTTTCATATTCTGTGGGGTTGCCCATACCATAAATACAACTTACACTGGCCACCACAATAATATCCCTGCGGCCACTAAGTAATTGTGCTGTGGCCTGCAGGCGCAGTTTATCCAGTTCCTCATTTATGCTCAGGTCTTTTTCTATATA
>JAYVGA010000235.1:0-8650 GCA_043772635.1 Chitinophagaceae bacterium | reverse complement strand
TACTACATTGTCTACATCTGCTTTTATAATAGTTTTTTCTGCAAGATCCACTCTCTGAAACTGAATGCCTGTATTGGGTTCAGCGGGTTTTAACCTCATGGTTACGGCCTGCCCGGTGTGGATACCTGCACCAGATATAGTAAGTTCTTCCTTTATGGTATGTTGAAACTGTTGTTCGCTTCCGTTCATTAAGTCCATAGCTGCAAAAGTATGAAAAGAATCGGATTTTGTTCATGCAGAAAGGACTGATATACAGTTTATAAATTCTGCTGTTCATCTGCAGTAAATAAGTACAAAATAAATATCAGGTAGCTGAAGAATTTTCCTGATCTGCTTTTAGCAATTTCATAAGCCGCTCCAGTTCCGAAAGTCGTTTTTCCAGCTCGGGTAATTTTCGGTTTAGTGCCTGGCTGCGCAGTGCAGCAGAATATTCATGTGCCGGGGAGCCGGTAACAATTGTATTAGGAAATTTTATGCTTTTGCTTACACCGCTTTGTGCATTTATTTTAGCACCATCTGCAATTTGTATATGTCCTACAATTCCCGCCTGGCCACCAATCATCACATTATTTCCAATTTTTGTACTGCCGCTTACACCAGCCTGTGCCGCAATAACAGAATTATTGCCCACCTCTACATTATGTGCCACCTGTATCAGGTTATCCAGTTTGGCTCCTTCTTTAATAATGGTAGATCCTATAGTTGCCCTGTCTATGGTAGCATTGGCACCAATCTCTACATTATCTTCTATAATTACATTACCTATCTGTGGTACTTTTTTAAACGTACCATCTGCAAGGGGTGCAAAACCAAATCCATCGCTGCCAATAACAGTGCCGGCATGTATGGTTACATTATTACCAATAATACATTCCCTGTAAATTTTTACACCGGCATGAATCATTGTGCCATTGCCGATAGATACATTATTACCAATAAAAGTATTGGGAAAAATCTTTACATCATTACCCAGCTTTACATGTTCTCCAAGATATACAAATGCCCCTATATAAACATTGTTGCCCATACTGGCAGTCTTATCAATATAAACAGGATCCTGAATGCCGCTAAGCTGTTTGTTTTTTAATTGCTGGTAGGTATCCAGCAGGGTAGCAAAAGCACTGTATGCATCGGGCACCCGCAAAAGTGTAGCCGAAATATTTTGTTTAAGCTGCAATGATTCATTGATAATAATTACAGAAGCTTTTGTGGTGTACAGGTAATCTTCATATTTTGGATTGGCCAAAAAAGCAAGCTGACCTTGTATGGCTTCTTCAATTTTGCCAAAAGAATCTACGGTAACCAAAGCGTCGCCTTCTGTTTTTCCGTTAATGATTACTGCTATTTGTGCTGCACTAAATTGCATGTTTTTAGCTTTTGCTTTGATCCCTGATGAAAATTAGCTGTTAGCTATTAGCTGTTAGCCTTTAGCCTGGGCAATGAATTAAATTAGCTGGTAGCCTTAGCCCGGGCAGTAATTAAATTGGCTGTTAGCTAATGGCTAAAGCTAACAGGTAACGGCTTCCCCTAACAGCTATCTTAAGTAACAAATGTAATATTTTTTAACCTTGCCTCTCAGGTTTTCATTTATCAAAGCATGGTCTACTTCCGAAATGTCTTTTACTTCACCATCTTTAAACAAAATATAAATATGCTCATGTTCAAAATTATAGGTACTGCTTATGGCCTCTCCTGTAAAAACCAGCCAGGCTGCATCTTCTTCCGAAATAGCAATTCTGGCGGCAACTTCACTTATCATTTTATTAACCGGTAAGGTTTCAAAAGGTTCTGCTGCATATTTTACTTTTAGCAAATGGCGGTCTATAATTCCATTGCACAATAAAGATAATACCTTATCGGGGTGATGACACCAATTTTTAATAGCCACCACTACATCATAATCATCAATACTGCAAAACTGCTGCAGTGTTACATTTTGCACAGGCACATTTATAAAACTATTTAAAGGTTCCTGGCAGGTAGCTTTTAACATGCGGGCTCTTTTTATTATGCGCTTAAGCATCTGCTCTGCACTAAGCACCGTTTTATGCAGGTATACCTGCCAGTACATGAGCCTGCGTGCCACCAAAAATTTTTCTATAGAATAAATCCCTTTTTCTTCAATCATTAACTCGCCATTGTGTATAGTAAGCATTTTTAAAATGCGGTCGTAACCAATAGCTCCTTCTATAACACCGGTAAAAAAACTATCACGGGTAAGATAGTCCATCCGGTCCACATCCAGCTGCCCGCTTACCAACTGGTGCAAAAATTTTTTTGGATAGGTATCCGTAAAAATTTCTATAGCCATCTGCAGCCTGCCATCAAATTGTGTATTCAGATCTCTAATAATGAGCAGTGAAATTTCTTCGTGATGCATTCCCTCTACTAATGCATGCTCCAGCGCATGCGAAAAAGGGCCATGACCAATGTCATGCAAAAGAATGGCAATTTTTGCGGCCTGCTGCTCCGGGGCACTAATGTCAAATCCTTTGCTGGCAAGCTCCTGCAGTGCACAGCGCATTAAATGATATGCACCAAGTGAGTGATGCAGGCGGGTATGTACAGCTCCCGGATATACCAGGTGTGCCATAGCCATTTGATGTATGCGCCGCAAACGCTGGTAATAAGGATGCGCTATGAGTTGAAGAATTAATTCGTCATCTATTGTAATGAAACCATAAACCGGGTCGTTGATTATTTTATGAAAAGGCATTAAAACTTGTTTGGGGGTTCATATGTTAAAACTATTACAAAGCTACAACGCCAATTTTTAATAAATTAAATTTGTCCGGATTCCAAATACCGGATTGTTGAACATCCGATATTATTTTAAAACATCTGTTGTGTAAATAAATTAATTATGAGTATAGCTAAAATTTTGTGGGTAGATGATGAGATAGACAGCCTTACATCGCAGATCATGTTTCTGGAAAATAAAGGATATAGTGTAACCACCAAAACAAATGGTTTTGATGGAGTAGAATATATAAAAGATAATATTGTAGATGTAGTATTACTGGATGAAACAATGCCCGGCATTACTGGCCTGCAGGTGCTTCAGCAAATGAAAGAAATAAACAGCAATTTGCCCGTAGTGCTTATTACAAAAAACGAGGCAGAAAACCTGATGGACGAAGCCATTGGCAGCCAGATAAGCGATTACCTGATAAAACCTGTAAACCCCAACCAGGTATGGCTTAGCCTTAAAAAAATTATTGATAATAAAAGACTGGTTGCAGAAAAAACAACCAGCGCTTACCAGCAGGAATTCCGCAGCCTGTTTATGACGTTAAACAACAACCCTGATTATACAGAGTGGATGGACCTTTATAAAAAATTAGTGTACTGGGAGCTGGAAATGAAAAAAAGCGACAGCCCGGAAATGCAGGAAGTTTTTGCATCTCAAAAACAGGAAGCCAATACCGAGTTCTTTAAATTTATTTCAAAAAATTATGCCTCCTGGGTATCGCCAAAAAGTACCGATGCTCCCATTATGAGCCACAATCTTTTAAAATTTAAAGTACTGCCCCACCTGGAAAAAGGCACACCATTATTTTTTGTATTAATAGATAACCTGCGCTACGACCAGTGGAAAACTATTCAGCCCATTTTTGCAGAAAGTTTCCGCATTCATGAAGAAGAAACTTTTTATTCTATATTACCCACGGCTACCCAGTATGCCCGTAATGCTATATTTGCAGGCATGTTGCCAATTGATATAGAAAAACAATTTGCTGCTCAATGGAAAAATGATGATGAAGAGGGAGGTAAAAATTTATACGAAGAAGAATTTTTAAAAGCCCAGTTAAAAAAGATGGGTAAAGGCGATCTTAAATATTCTTACACCAAAATAACCAACAACAGCGATGGACAAAAAATGGTGGAGAATATTCACAATATGCTGCAAAACGATTTTAATGTAATCGTTTATAATTTTGTAGATATGCTAAGCCATGCCCGAACCGAAATGGAAGTTTTAAAAGAACTGGCAGGCGATGAAACCAGCTACCGGAGTATTACGCAAAGCTGGTTTGAACATAGCCCCCTGCATCATGCCTTAAAAAAAATTGCAGATAAAAAAATTAATCTCATTGTAGCTACCGATCATGGTACTACCCGGGTAAAAACTCCGGCCAGGGTAATTGGCGATAAACAAACTACGGCCAACCTGCGTTATAAACATGGCAGAAATCTTAATTATGAACCAAAGGATGTGCTGGCCTTCCGTGATCCTAAAGAAGCAGGCTTGCCGGTACCCAATGTAAACTCTACTTTTATTTTTGCCAAAGGAGATTTGTTTTTATGTTATCCTAATAATTACAATCATTTTGTAAATTATTACCGCAATACTTTTCAGCATGGAGGCATTAGCCTGGAAGAAATGATTGTGCCGGTGGTGAGGATGTCGAATAAGTAGGAAACCCCAAACCCCTAAAGGGGCTTATGAAGGTTTAAAGAATCAGGTGGTTTATGCTGAGTAGGGGAATAATAACTTTATTTATCAACGATTGTGGAGAATGTTATTTTTTAATCTTCCAGGAAAAAATGAAGTTGCATATTATTACTAAATTGAAAAAGCCCCTTTAGGGGTTGGGGCATGAAATTTACACAACATACATTAGATAAAATAGAAAAAATTGCCGAAGACAGCGGGTATATTATCCGTTACGAAAGAGGTACATTTCAAAGTGGTTACTGCATACTGCAGGAAAAAAAAGTAGTGGTATTAAATAAATTTATGCAAACAGAAGGACGCATTAATACCATGATAGACCTGCTGCCGCAACTGAACATTAACTTTGATGCGCTCACACACGAGAGCCAGAAATTATATACGGAAATACTGGAGTTAGAACATATTAAATAGGGGGACCGTAAACCACCTGAAAAAGAAAAGGGTTTCAAATTATTGAAACCCTTTTCTTTTAATAAAATATTTTATTGTTCCCGGTATTGTAGCACTAAGATCCAAGTATATTCCAGGGTGTTTCTATTTCCGGATCCTCATTATCTTTTATGGTTTTATCTTCAGCTTCTTTTTCTTCCTCTGTCATTTGAGTTTTGTCCCCTTCCCCTTGTTCCTGCAATTCAGCTAATTCTTCTATATCATTATCTTTTGTTACGCCTGTAGTAATGTTTGCAATATCCTGTTCGGTTATCACATCATTTTCGTTGGTCAAATGTTCATGTATTTTTTTTTGTGTTCGCTCATCAACATATAAAGCTCTTATATCTGATTCTTCCTGCGAATGGAGAGGTTCATTTTTTGCCATAACATTTAGTTTAATGATATAAAGTATAATGATAAAACCATACCAAAAAATGCAGCACCATTAAAATATATCTAATAAATATATGTTGTTGAAATTCTTCTACATATTTCTCCTGTATTGCCCACCCACACTATACAATGCATTGGTAATTTGCCCCAGCGAACAGTACTTTACCGTTTCCATGAGTTCTTCAAAAAGATTACCGTTATTAATGGCCACCTGCTGCAGGCGGGTAAGCATAGCCGCAGATTGAGCAGCATGCCGTTTTTTAAATGTATCTAAAGTTGTGATCTGAAATTCTTTTTCTTCGGTAGTGCTGCGGATAACTTCTGTAGGCAAAATAGTGGGTGAGCCATTTTTACTAAGAAATGTATTTACCCCCACAATGGGATATTCACCTGTATGTTTAAGTGTTTCGTAATACAAACTTTCTTCCTGAATTTTATTGCGCTGGTACATTCGCTCCATGGCACCCAACACCCCACCTCTTTCTGTAATGCGGTTAAACTCTGTGAGCACGGCCTGCTCTACCAGGTCGGTCATTTCTTCAATAAGAAAAGAACCCTGGTTGGGGTTTTCGTTTTTAGCAGTACCCAGTTCCCTGTTGATGATAAGCTGAATAGCCATGGCCCTGCGCACACTTTCTTCGGTGGGTGTGGTAATGGCTTCATCGTAAGCATTTGTGTGAAGAGAATTGCAGTTATCATAAATGGCATACAATGCCTGCAGGGTAGTACGTATATCATTAAAATCTATTTCCTGTGCATGCAGGCTGCGGCCACTGGTTTGAATATGGTATTTTAATTTCTGGCTACGGTCGTTGGCTTTGTATTTATACTTCATGGCTTTAGCCCATATGCGGCGGGCCACACGGCCTATCACACTATATTCAGGATCCATTCCATTGCTAAAGAAAAAAGAAAGGTTAGGTGCAAAATCATCAATGTTCATTCCACGGCTCAGGTAATATTCTACATAAGTAAATCCATTAGATAAAGTAAATGCCAGTTGCGTAATGGTGTTAGCTCCCGCTTCTGCAATATGATAACCGCTGATGCTTACACTGTAAAAATTCTGCACTTTGTTATCAATAAAATATTGCTGCACATCGCCCATTAGTTTTAATGCAAACTCGGTAGAAAAAATGCAGGTATTTTGTGCCTGGTCTTCTTTTAAAATATCTGCCTGCACTGTACCCCTTACTGTGCTTAGTGCATTTGCTTTTATTTTTTCATACACATCTGCAGGCAAAACATCTTTTCCGCTAAGGCCTAAAAGACGTAAACCAAGCCCATCATTGCCATTTGGCAAACCCATAGTCCGATCATTTAAAAAGCTACTTAAACTATTAGAAACTTTCGAAGCCCCTCCTTCGGAGGGTTTTGGGGAGGCTTTGTATTTTGGAAGCTGTTCAATATCGTATTTGCTTTCAATAATTTTATTTACTTCTTTCTGCAAATTATTTTCAATAATATATTTTTCGCATTGCTGGTCTATGGCTGCATTCATAAAAAACGCCAGGAGCATGGGAGCCGGCCCGTTAATAGTCATACTTACAGATGTTTTGGGATCGCAGAGATCGAAACCACTGTAGAGTTTTTTGGCATCATCCACCGTGGCAATGCTCACGCCGCTGTTGCCCACTTTTCCATAAATATCGGGGCGGTGCGCAGGGTCTTCGCCATACAAGGTTACGCTGTCAAATGCAGTACTGAGGCGTTTTGCAGGCTGTCCCATACTTACATAATGAAAACGGCGGTTGGTTCTTTCCGGCCCACCTTCTCCTGCAAACATCCGAGTAGGGTCTTCGCCTTCTCTTTTTAAAGGAAAAACTCCGGCGGCGTAAGGAAATTCTCCCGGCACATTTTCCTGCAACTGCCATTTTAAAATGTCACCCCAATCTTTGTATTTGGGCAAATACACTTTGCTGATTTTTGTGCCGCTGAGTGATTTGTATGTAAGTTCCTGTTTTATTTTTTTTCCTCTTACATCAAATTCAAACACATCGCCTTCATACTGTTTCAATACAGCTGCCCACTGCTCCAGTAATTTTTTTGTATCGGGATGCAGTTGCTCTTTCAGTTCGTCGTATTTCTTTTTTAGTTCTATGCTGTACATATACTTATCCTTTTTTTCTTTTTTGCTGTATTTACTTTTTTCAGGAAACGCTTTACTTCATCCTGCAGTTGTTTGGCAGAAGGCAGTTTATCTTTTAAAGCCCTTGGCAATGATTTACTAAACCTGTATTCACTCACTCCTATGGGGTGGTTGATGCCTGTGAGTGCATAATCAACTTCCACATTATCTTTAGAGCCACAAAGAATAATTCCTACCGAAGGATTGTCAGATTTATGCCGCAGTTTTTTATTTATAATATTTAGGTAACCGTTCATCTTGCCACTGTGTTCCATTTCAAATTCATTCATCTTTAAATCAATGGCTACATAGCAGCGCAGGAACAAATGATAAAACAACAGGTCAACAAAATATTCTTTTTTAGCCGGTACAAATTTTACCTGCCTGCCCACAAAGGCAAAGCCTGCACCCAGCTCCATAATAAATTCCTGTATGTGTTTTATAAGCTGCGTTTCCAAATCTTTCTCCGTTGCATTTTCCGCCAGTTCAAAAAAATGAAATACATAAGGGTCTTTTAAAATCTGGTTGGCCAGGTCTGCCTGCGGCTTTGGCAGTGTTAAATAAAAGTTGGAAGTTTTTTTTGTTTTATGCTGGCGCTGATATAAATCTGTTTCTATCTGATAATTCAAAATGGCACGGCTCCAGTTGTTTTCAATGGTTTTATTAATGTACCAAAGACGTTCTTCGGTATCATTTATTTTATCCATTAAGGTTACATGATGACCCCATGGAATATTGACCAGTGAAGGGTTTGATAAGATATAAATGACATTGCCAAATTGGGCAACAGGCTGTTGCCCAATTATATTATTCCTGTTATTTTCTAATTGTGCTGCAGCTTGCTGCACATTTATCCTTCTATTATTTTTTTTCATTTGTGCAACAGGCTGTTGCGCAAATTGAGCTTTACTATCTTTTCTAATTAACGCAACAGGCTGTTGCGTAATTAATCCTTTTTTACTTTTTTGCAATTGGGCAACAGGCTGTTGCCCAATTAATAAATCTGGGTAAAAAGCCGCAAACTGCCGCATGTATTTCAGGTTCCGAAAAGAAAACCCCTGCACATCCGGAAACCCTTTTTGCAAATCAACAGACAGCCTTTCAATAATTTTTGTGCCCCATCCTTCTGCATCTGCTTTCTGTATTATCTGCTTGCCGATATACCAGTACTCTATAAGCATATTGCTGTTTACCTGCAATGCACTCTTGAGCCTGCTCTGGTGAATATTATTTTTTAA
>JAYVGA010000234.1:0-3018 GCA_043772635.1 Chitinophagaceae bacterium | reverse complement strand
CGGAATGGCAGCGTTGGTAGAAGGTCTTGCTGGTGTAAAAAATGAGGGTCTTGCTTTTGATAAAGCCACCATCGCACCACGCTGGACATCCGCCCAAATTGATTCGGTGAATGTAACGGTTAACCTTCCTGCATCCAATGGCTATGTGGCCTATCAATACAAAAATGATATTGCCGCTAAGCAAATAAGTGTATTGGTTACGGGTAGTGGCACACAATTGAAAGGGCATATATTGTTACCAGAAAATGCCACCAGCGTTTCCAGTATTTTAGTTGATAAAAAAACGGTTCCATTTAAAATAGTTGGCATTGAAAAATCTAAGTACGTTGATTTTGATTTGGCTTTGCCAGCGGTACATAAAGTGCTGATTCAATATAAATAGGCGCAACTATGCAATTTATTATAAGTAGCTAAATACCAGTATATTGGATTGAAATTTATTGTAAACAACCCTAACTCTGTTACAAATATTTATCAAAACAACCCTAACTTTGTTACATATATTTGCTAAAACACCCCTAACTTTGTTACATGTTTCAAAGAGGAGTATTAGATAATTTAACCAAATGGGCTAAAAAAGCCGATAGAAAACCACTTGTTTTAAGGGGTGCCAGGCAAGTTGGCAAAACCACTTTGGTGGGCTTATTTGCCCAAAAATTTAAGCAATACCTCTACCTCAATTTAGAGCTTGCAGCCGACAAAAAACCTTTTGAAAATTTTACCACTATTGATGTGTTGGTGCAAACAATTTTTTACGAAAAAAATTTAGCCTACGCTCAAAAAGAATCTACTTTAATTTTTATTGATGAGATACAGGCATTGCCCGAAGCGCTGCAAATACTGCGTTATTTTTACGAACAGCAACCAGGCATACACGTTATAGCAGCTGGCTCGTTGCTGGAAACACTTTTTAATGCCAACATAAGTTTTCCGGTGGGCAGGGTAGAGTACCTAATAGTAAGGCCGGTATCTTTTATAGAGTTTCTATCCGCCATTGGCGAAACAAGTGCCTTGCAGCAATTGCATACCATACCGCTCAATGATTTTGCTTACGATAAGTTGTTGGTGCTCTTTCATACCTACGCTATTTTGGGTGGTATGCCAGAAGTGATAAAAAATTATGCAGCCACAAAAGACTTCACAGCACTAAAAAATGTTTACGAATCGCTGCTTACTTCCTACATAGATGATGTAGAAAAATATGCCGGCAGCCAGGCACAGGTGCAACACATACGCCATGCCATACAGGCTTCGTATGCGATGGCTGGCAAGCGTATAAAATTTGAAGGTTTTGGTAAATCAAATTATGGCTCCAGGGAAATGGGGGAAGCGTTGCGTACGTTGGAAAAAGCCTTGCTGCTGCATTTGATATATCCTGTTACCGATGTGGTATTGCCCCTGTTGCCCGATAAAAAAAAATCGCCCCGGCTGCAATTGCTTGATACCGGCCTGATGAATTATTCCATTGGCATACAAAAAGAAATACTGAACAGTAAAGATTTGAATACAGTGTATGAAGGTACATTGATAGAACACTTGGTAGGGCAGGAGTTGCTTACACTGGAACAGGGCAATATACATGGCCTGCATTTTTGGACAAGGGAAAAAAAAACTGCCATGGCCGAGGTGGATTACATTTATCAATTTGGTACAAAGCTGATACCCATTGAAGTAAAATCCGGTGCAACGGGTACTTTAAAATCACTGCACTTGTACATGGATATGGCACCGCACAATATAGCCATTCGTTTTTGTGCTGCACCTAAAAACATTACTGCCATTACCACTACGGCTGGTAAAAAATATTTTTTGCTTACGCTCCCTTATTTTGCGGTTGCTAAAATTGAGGAGTATCTTACCTGGTTTGAAGCAGCAATTAAAAAGATGTAACTGCGGCAATACGGTAACGTTTCAAAATTAATCTGGTTTAGTCTGGATGAAGGAAATAAAAAAGTACAGCCTGGTTAAAGGCTGTACTTTTTTAATGCTGTTTTTAAATTTTTTATAGCCTGACAATGTATAATCAGCTTACTGCTTTACAATTTTATGTGCCTCCCAATCCGTACCATTAAAAATCATTAAAGTATAGAATTGAATAGCCAAATATTATGCAGAAATAGTAATGTTTCATGTAATTGAATTTAAGTTTATGGGATGTTGGAATATATAATTTTCCCATTAACCTTTGTTTCTGCATAAAATGAAACTGCTTCACTATTAGTAAATGGAATAACCTGGTAATTACAATCAAATGCATGAAACATCACTCCTCCACTATTGAGCATCATATCAATAACAAATATTGGGTTGTTTTTGTATGTTGTTAGATATATTGTTCCCCTGTATGCTCCCAGGTATTTTGCTGTTGTTTTATCCTCAATAGCTTTGGTAATAATATCAGAAAGCCATGTCATATCACTATTACATGTCTCTTTTTCCAAAGCTATATTCCCAAAAGATTGTGCTTCATTTTTTTCTAAATATGGTTCACTATTCTTATTGCAATTCGTTAATAGTAAAATATAGCTGATGAATATAATTGCTCGTCTCATAACATTTAGTATATAATTTTATTTGCGTTAAAGCAAAAGCAACTTTTTTGAGAACTATTTAAAGCGATTGATTAAAGTTAGTATAATTGTTTTTATAGACTGTACAGGTGTGTGGTAAAAAATGCCAACATTCAATTTTTAGCGTAGTTTTTAAATTGTATTTATTCTCTGCTTTTAACAGAGGAATCCGATAGTTGCCATTTGTAGTAAACGGCACCTATTCAGGTTTATGCAGCATAGAACAGTATTGTTGCTGAAATTAATAAGTTTACTTTCAGCCTGGAATATTTTTATCAATTAGTATTTTTTTATTAAAAGTAAGTAGTTGCCACCACCAAAAAATAAACAGTATAAAAAAGATAATTAGTTCTACTTTGACAAGTCATGTTGAATCTTTGTGACCGTGTTTAATTCTTCTTTGCTCATGGCGTTTATTTATTTGATCCATGATTTCTTTTTTGGTTGC
>JAYVGA010000233.1:0-6241 GCA_043772635.1 Chitinophagaceae bacterium | reverse complement strand
TTACATTTTCTTTTGCTTCAATGGCCTGGTGCAGGCCATCGCTGTATCTTCTGCCTTCCATTATACGGCCTGTCTGCTCATCCACAATTTTTACGGCTTCATCTATTACCACATACTCAATATCTTTATCAAATAAGGTATAGGCTTTTAATAACTGCAAAACGGTATGTATCCTGTCGGCCTTTAATGCATATTCATTCAGCAAATTTTCTTTGCGCTGCAATTTTTCATCTGCTGCCAAATCTGTTTTATCTATATCCCCAAGTTTGGTAGCAATATCGGGCAGTACAAAAAATTCCGGATCTTCCCCATTGCGGGTTATGAGCTGAATACCGGCATCTGTTAATTCTACCTGGTTGTTTTTTTCATCAATAGAAAAATACAATTCTGTATCTACCTTGGGCATTTCTTTCTGCTGATCGGCCAGGTAATAGTTTTCGCTTTTCTGCAGTTTTACCCTCATGCCAGGCTCGCTCAAAAATTTAATTAATGCACTGTTTTTGGGTAGGCCACGGTGTGCCCTCATTAATGCAAGGCCACCATCTTTAGGGTCGTCGTTGCCTTCCGCTATTTTTTTCTTTGCTTCAATTAAATATTGATTGGTTGCCTTTTTTTGTGCTTCCACCAGTTTTTCAATTCTTGGTTTAAGGTCAAAAAACTGCTGGGTATTATCGCTGTGTCCTACCGGGCCACTGATGATTAATGGCGTACGGGCATCATCAATTAGCACACTATCTACTTCATCTACCATAGCAAAATGATGTTTGCGCTGCACCATTTCATCGGGGCTGTGCACCATATTATCCCGCAGGTAATCAAAACCAAATTCGTTATTGGTACCATAAGTAATATCTGCATTATAAGCATTGCGGCGGTCATCGCTGTTGGGTTCGTGCTTGTCTATACAATCCACCCTTAGGCCCAGCCATTCAAATATGGGGCCGTTCCACTCACTATCCCTGCGGGCCAGATAATCGTTTACCGTTACAATATGTACCCCTTCGCCGGCAAGTGCATTCAGGTAAGCAGGCAAAGTACTCACCAGCGTTTTACCCTCACCGGTAGCCATCTCTGCAATTTTACCACTGTGCAGTACTGCACCACCAATAAGCTGTACATCATAGTGCACCATGTTCCAGGTAACTGCTCCACCGCCTGCCGTCCAGGTATTTTTGTAATGGGCTTCTTCGCCTGTTATAGATATATGATCCTGTCTTGTGGCCAGTTCCCTGTCAAGCTCCGTAGCTGTTGCTACCAGCACTTCATTTTCTTTAAAGCGGCGGCTGGTTTCTTTTACTACTGCAAAAGCCTCCGGCAAAATTTCTTTAAGTATTTCTTCTATTTTTTTATCCCTGTCTTTTTTAAGGGCATCTACTTCTTTATAAATAGTATCCCGGCCATTAATATCCGCTACCGGCAATTCTTCTGCCTGTGTATTTTTTGTGGCAATGGTTTCATCGGCCTGGGCCAGGTGTTGTTTAATACGTGCCTTAAACTCTACCGTTTTATTACGCAGCTGGTCGTTGGTAAGCGATTGGTATCCGGCAAAAAACTGGTTGGCTTTTTCTACCACGGGCAAAATTAGCTTTACGTCTTTTTCACTTTTACTGCCGCCAAATATTTTAGAAATGATGCCTAACATAAGTTATATAATTGAAAATTGGGATAATTCAGTTTGGTTGTTCTTAATAGTCAAATTTGGTGCTTAAATATACTAATGGCCAAAATGACAGGGGAGCAAAGTTAACAAAGAACTTGTAAAGAGCAGCTGTTTGCCAGTAGCCTCGTAGCTATGAGCTGTTGGCTATGAGCTATAAGCCAAAAGCAATATAGCTTACGACCTTTAATATAGTTCTGTTTTATTTCCTTTTATTTAAAATATAACCCAAAACCCAAAGGGTTTTTATTCAAGGCTTGGAGCTAAAGGCTCAAAGCTAACGGCTTTCCTCTAACCCTATTTTTCGCCTTGAATTTTAAACCCTTTGCCCTACCTTTGCGGCTCAAAAAAAAGGGAACATATTTGCATAATGGTGAATATCAGCCTTAAAAATAAAAACAATTTACTACCATGAGCGGTGCATTAAAAGAGGTAAGAACCCGTATAAAAAGTGTTCAGAGCACACAACAGATAACCAAAGCCATGAAAATGGTGAGTGCGGCTAAACTGCGCCGTGCACAGGATGCCATTACCCAAATGCGCCCCTATGCACACAAACTGCAGGAAATGCTTAGCAATATTTTAAGCAGCAGCGATGGGGATGTTTCTATAGCCCTTGCAGCAGAAAGACCGGTAGAAAAAGTGCTGGTTATAGTAGTTACCAGCGACCGTGGACTTTGTGGCGGTTACAACAGTAATCTTATTAAACTTACCAAACAGGTAATTAAAGATAAATATGCCGCACAGCAGGCCAAAGGAAATGTGCAGGTGCTTACCATTGGCAAAAAAGCATACGAGCATTTTAGTAAAAATAATTTTAAAGTTGTAGATAATTTCTGGGATATTTTTACCGGCCTTAGTTTTGAAAAAGTGCAGGCCGCTGCGAAATATGCTATGGATGCATTTGCCAATAAAGAATATGATGCAGTAGAACTGGTGTTTAGCGAATTTAAAAATGCTGCCACACAGCAATTTATTGCAGAGCCTTTTTTGCCGGTACAAAAAGTAAGCAAAACCGCTTCTAATAAAAAAGCCGATTTTATTTATGAACCCGGCAAAGATGTTTTAATTGCCGAGCTGATGCCCAAGATTTTAAACACGCAGTTATACAAAGCAGTGCTGGATGGCAATGCCAGTGAACATGGTGCCCGTATGACGGCCATGGATAAAGCCAGCGAAAATGCCAGCGAACTGCTGAAGGCTTTAAAGATCAGTTACAACCGTGCAAGACAGGCGGCCATTACAACAGAGTTAACTGAGATTGTGAGTGGAGCGGCGGCACTACAGGGCTAAAATAATTTGAAGGGTTTTATTAAGTCATTGGTCAATAGTCATTAGGTCATTAAATTTTATTTAGTTATTTTTTTGGGCACAAGCATTTGTTTTTTAATTTATCATTGTTGTGTCACTCACTTGTACAGGTGAAGCTTTAAGGAGCAACAAATTGGTAAGTAATAACTAAACTAAAAACTTTAACTATTACAGCAGAGGTTCTGCGTTTGAGAGTACAACCTGTTTAAGAAAAGCTTTTGAAAGAAAATTGATTTCAGAGGATCAAAATAAAGAGTTGCGAACTTTGTTTTCAAAATATTTTAAATTAATAAATGGATACATCAAATCAATAGGCCAAAACAAAGATGAAATTTTTTAAATGAAGATGAAACAGCATACAACAGCAATCCATCTGATTTAGACAACTTCCTTACCAATGATTCATTGACCCAATGACAAATAACTTAATGACCCCTACAAAAATGTAGGGACAGGCAATGACCAATGACATAGAAAAAATTCATGGAAATAAGTACAATCATCCCACACATAGAAGCCCTGGTATTTGCCAGCGATAAACCGTTAACGGCACTGGAGCTTACAGAATATGTAAACAATGCGCTGGGTTTTATTGAAGACCGTGCCAACCTGGACCAGGTAGAATCTGCCATTGAAGGCATTAAAGAAAAATACGATTCTGAGTTTTATGCTTTTGAATTAAAACAAAGCGGCGGCGGCTGGCAGTTTCTTACCAAAGCAGCATACCATAAAACGGTAGCCCTTATTAATGCAGATAAATTTATAAAAAAATTATCTACTGCTTCGCTGGAAACCCTGGCTATTATTGCATACAAACAACCCATTACCAAAAGTGAAATAGAAAGCATACGTGGTGTAAACTGCGACTATGCCGTGCAGAAGCTGCTGGAAAAAGACCTGGTTATTATTTCCGGCAGAAATGAAGATGCCGTGGGCAAACCTCTCATTTATGCCACATCAAAATCTTTTATGGACTATTTTGGCATAAACAGTGCCGATGATTTACCCAGGATAAAAGAAGTGCTGATGGAAGAATTTACAAAAGCTACTTATATAAACGATAGTGCAGATGAAAATGAAGAAACTGCAGAAGCCATATTGATGGATGAAGTAAAAAATGAAAATGCTGAAGAAGAAATAATAGTTGTTGAAGAAACAATTGAAGAAGAACTTATTGAAACCGGTGTAGTTGTGGCTGAGGAAACCCTGCAGGAAGAAACAATTGAAACCGGCGATTTTGATGCAGAAGAAGATAATGCAGATATAAATGAAACTGCCAGAGCAGAAACTTTAAATGATGTAGCAGAAAACAATGCAGGCTTTGCCGAAACAGATACAGCCGAAACTGCAGATGATGAAGAAGAAAATAAGAAAGAAGAAGAGCAGGCCTGATAAAATTTTATAACACATTTTATTAAAGGCATTACATTTTTATGGATGCCTTTTTTTTATACAAAATATTAAATAAGAAATATGACCCCACTGCCTGCACAACAACTTACTGATATAGCCAATGAATTTGGTACGCCTTTGTATGTTTACAACGCAGAACATATAACAGCTCAATATCAAAAACTCACAACAGCTTTTTCTAAATCTGATACAAAGATTTTTTATGCATGCAAGGCACTCACCAACATTAATATTTTAAAACACATAAAAAGTATTGGCTGCAATGCAGACTGCAGTTCTATAAACGAAGTAAGGCTTGCGCTACTGGCCGGTTTTGATCCGCAAAATGTTTTATATACCAGCAACGGCATTCATTTTTCTGAAATTGAAGAAGCCAAAAGCCTGGGTGTACATATTAATATAGACAGCCTGAGTAACCTGGAAAAATTCGGAAAAAAATTTGGGCATAGTTACCCCGTGGGTATCCGCCTGCGGCCCAATATTATGGCAGGCGGAAATATAAAAATTTCTACCGGGCACGATAAAAGTAAATTCGGCATTCCTACAGACCAACTGGAGGAAATACTGGCCATCGTTTCGCAATACAATTTATTTATACAAAACTTACACATACATACCGGCAGCGATATAAAAGATGTAGCCGTTTTTGTAAAAGGCATAGAAGTGCTGTTTGATATTATTCCACATTTTAAAGAACTAAAATCCGTGGACCTTGGTGGCGGCTTTAAAGTGCCTTACCGTGCCGGCGATGGAGAAACAGATATGAACTTGCTGGCACAAAAAGTAAAAGAAGCTTTTGATAATCATCCAAACCCCAATGGCCAGCCGCTGCAGGTTTGGTTTGAACCCGGTAAATTTTTAGTAAGTGCAGCAGGTTATTTTATTACAGAAGTAAATGTGATAAAAGAAACCGGCAATACGGTTTTTGTGGGCGTAAACAGCGGCTTTAATCACCTTATCCGCCCCATGATGTATGATGCTTATCATCATATTCAAAACATCAGCAACCCCGGTGGAGAAGAAAAAAAATATACTATTGTTGGCAATATTTGCGAGACCGATACTTTTGCCACAGATAGAAAAATAGCCGAAACAAAAGAAGGCGATCTACTTGTTTTTCACAATGCGGGTGCTTATGGTTTTGAAATGAGCAGCAATTTTAACAGCCGTTTAAAACCGGCGGAGGTGATGGTAAAAAATGGGAAAGCGATGCTGATAAGGAGGAGAGATGAGTTTGATGATATAATAAGAAATCAGGTAATGTAAATATTTTGCAGGCCAAAGAATGCTACCCATTTTAAAATTCTTCAATGAACTGCTGCCAAACAGCGGCTGTCTTCCAGAGCAAAGCGATGGATCTGCCGGGAAATGCTGCATGCAGCGCATCGGATGCAATTTCCATAATCAAATAATTTCACTTCCGGGCGCTCCATTAAACGGGTTAGTTGCAGCCTCCCTCAACAGATCCCTCGCTGGCGCATCGGGAAGACAACTAAGCATCGGCAAATCATCATCATTGAACTGCTGTCAAACAGAGGCTGTCTTCCAGAGCGAAGCGATGGGCCTGCCGGGAGATCTGCATGCAGCGCTTCGGATGCAATTTCCATAATCAAATAATTTTACTTCAAGGCGCTCCATTACACCTGTTAGTCGCAACAATATTCGGCAGATCCCTCGCTAACGCATCGGGAAGACAACTAAACATCGGCAAATGATCTTCATTGAACTGCTGCCAAACTGCGGCTGTCTTCCAGAGCAAAACGATGCATCTGCCGGGAGATGCTGTATGGAGAGCATCGGGAAGACAACTAAGCATCGGTAAAATGATTATCATTGAACTGCTGCCAAACAGCGGCTGTC
>JAYVGA010000232.1:0-4432 GCA_043772635.1 Chitinophagaceae bacterium | reverse complement strand
CCGTTGCTCCGCTAAAAAACGAATTACTTTATCAAAAAGATATTATTTTAAAAAGAGTAAATGAAGCGCTGGGGGAGAAAACCATTAAGGAGGTAGTTATAAAATAAACAGGGCAATGCTGCGGGCCATATCCACATTGTTTAATAATGTCGTTGGCTTAAGATATGGAAAGTAATAATGCACAATAACTTGCCCCTACAATTTGTAAGGGTTCAATGCTCAACAAAAAATTTTCAATGAAAATGCATCTGGCTTTTATAATTGAAAATTGAGCCCCTACAAAATGTAGGGGCAAGCTATTGAAAATTGATTATTGAACATTTGTTCTTAAGTAAACGGCATCGATTGTTTAATAAGCAAATAAAATAAATGCGATTTTGTTGTAAAGATTGCCCTGTGACTGCTTTTTATAAAAGTACTTTGTACATAAATTATATTGTTTAACACTGCTTAAATAAAAAGGCCGGCAAGTTTCGCATATGTATGCTCATCAATTTTAAACTATTATTTTATAAGATAAGCAGTTGGGCAGCCTTTTATACAGCAATGTTATCTGCTCCCTTTTTTACACAGCATTAAAATTAAAAAATAAAAAACTGCATAGATGGCATTAAAGCATTCTAAACAGGAAAGTTCTAAATTTATTATATGAAGAATATTAAGATAATTGAAGCTCCTTCAGAAATTGGCGCCGGAACCCGTGGTGCCAGTATGGGAGTAGATGCCATAAAAATTGCAGCACTTGATTTTATGAGTAACTTTTTTGTACATTTTCCTTCAGAAAAAGTAGAAGCACCCAACGATCTTTTGTTTGAACCCATTCACTCCCCATACGCCAAACGCATACATGGCGTGCTGGCTATGAATGAGCGCATAAGTAAAGCCGTGAGTGAAAGTATTAAAAGTAATTTTTTCCCGGTGGTATTAAGCGGCGATCACAGCAATGCAGGAGGTACTATTGCAGGTATTAAAATAGCCAAACCAAAAAGCAAACTGGGAGTAGTGTGGATAGATGCCCACGCCGATTTACATACCCCCTACACTACCCCTTCGGGCAATATGCATGGTATGCCCTTATCTGCCGCCATTGCAGATGATAACAAAGAATGCCGCACACATGAGCTGGACGAAAAAACTGCACAACTCTGGGATCAGTTAAAGAGCATAGGAAAAATTCCTCAGAAGGTATTGCCTGAAGATGTGGTATTTATTTCGCTGAGAGATTATGAAAAAGAAGAAAAACACCTTATAGAAAAACATAGTATGAAAGTAATTACCACCAGCGAACTAAGGCGTATAGGTGCAGAAAATGTAAGCCGCAAAGTATTGAGGTACCTGAGCGACTGCACAGATATTTATGTGAGCTTTGATGTGGATAGTCTTGATTCTGCTATATCTAAAGGAACAGGTACGCCGGTAAGCAACGGACTGAAAGAACGGGAGGCAGAAGACCTGATAAGTAAATTTATGCAAAACAGGAAAATATGTTGTTTTGAAATAACAGAAGTAAACCCTACGCTGGATAAAGAAAACCTGATGGCAGAAATTGCCTTTAATATTTTGCAGCGGAGTGTAAATGTGTTGATGATGAATTAGAGAAGTTTAAAAGGTTTCAAAGGTTTCAAGGGTTTAAGAAGTTTAAGTATGAAATATTCTGCAAAAATAATTTTATTGTTCTTTTATTTATTTGCTTGCGCCTCCCTGCGTGCGCAGCCAAAAAATTATACCGCTAAAATAAAAGCATATCAAAAAGCCTATGTAAAAGCGCACGAAGTGGTAGCCACAAAAGATAAAAAATATTTTCGCTTTTTTACGCCCAATGAAACATACCGGATAAAAGCAGGTTTTAAAAAAAGTGCCGATACTACAGGTTTTATTATGAAAACATCGGGCATAGATAACAAAAAATATTTCAGGTATGGCACCATAAATTTCAGGTTAAATAATGTGGCATTGCAACTTACCATTTACCAAAGCCAACAGCTAATGGCAGATACTGCTTTTAAAAGCTACCTGTTTCTCCCTTTTACAGATATTACCAGTGGAGAAGAAAGTTACGGTGGTGGCAGATATATAGACCTGGAGATGAAAGATATTAAAAACAATACCCTAACCATTGATTTTAATAAAGCTTACAATCCTTACTGCGCATATGCCAGCGGTTACAATTGCCCTATACCTCCTGCAGAAAATGATATGCCCATTGCTATTTTAGCCGGCGAAAAGGAGTTTGGAAAAAAAACTCATTAAGCTTTTATAATAATTTATCTTTTTAAAAATATTTAAAGGGTAACTGTATTTTTTTGCTCCCTGCAAAGCATACATTTAATTATACCGATTGGATTTTATAGTTGGTCCAACCGGTATTTACCAAAACCCCACCTCACAAAGGCTTTGCTTGAATTTCAGCCGCCGCACTTTAGCCTAAAATGAAATTCAGTTTGGTATTACAGTACAGTTATGGTTTTTACCAGCATTTTTTTATGTGGCGTTATTAATTGCAAACGGTATATTCCTGCCGCAGTATTAGCTGGTAAATTTATTACCCGCCTGTGCTGGCCTGCAGCAAGCTTTAATGTAACCAGTGGCTCATTAAGGCCATTATTTCGGGTAATACTTAACTGGTAAATTCCTGCAAGGCTTATATCCATTTGTAGTTGAATGGTTTTATTTACAACCGGGTTTGGATACACATTAATGGAACCGGTATTTGCCGCTGCACCTGTACGTACGATGGTACTGTATTGTATTTTTTCGCCAGTACCAATTGCTTTTACACGGTAAAAATGCTGACAGTTTTCTGGCTGCGCATCGGCAACAGCATAATTTTTAATATTAGCATTGCCGGATGAAAGTACTTCCTGTTGCGCTTTAAAAATAATACCATCCGCAGAGTATTCTACAATATATTTTTCTATAGAAATTTCGTTTTGCACTGTCCACAAAACATGTACATAATTATTTTTACGCTCTGCATGTATGCCCGTAAAACTTACCGGCAATGGCCCGTTTATAGTATTTAAGTTTGCATAAATAAGCTGAAAACGGTTTTGCGCATAAGAGCCTGCCTCAGCATTTACTGTAAAATCTACATTAGTGGTATCATTCAGATCTATAGCAATATCCTGGTTAAGATATTTGTCTCTTACAAAACCTATTAGATTATTTTGCTGCAGGTTTTCGGCTATTACCTGTATGCGGTAATTGCGGGCCTGCACATTCCACATTCTAAAGTAGGTGGTGTCTGATATAGTAATAAGGCTCCTTCTTTCTATTACAAGATTTGCAGCAGACCGGAGAACACCAAAGTTTTCTCCAAAATTGCTCATTTTCCAGATATCGTTTCCATCTACTGCATTACTGTACTGGTTGCTGTAGTTGGTCATATTGCCATCCATTAGTGTGGCACTGTTATTATCTACAATAAAAAGATTGGCTCTCATTCTTACCTGGCATTGTACCGGGTTAAAAATGTTAATAAGTAAAATTAAAATCAGGCTTATGCGGGCGCATGCGGCCAAAGGCTGGGTAAAAATTTTCATGGTATGAGGTTATGCTTTAAAAGGGATCAGAGATTTCAAAACAAATCTCGCTAATAGTTTATAAATAACATTAGCTGTTCCTTTAGGAATACAGTAGAAATTTATCTATCGGAAAAATCCTTCGTGGATGTACGTGAAAGTTGAGAAGATTGCAGTAGGAATTGCAATACAAATTTATTTTATAAAGACACATATCTATAATGCCCCTTCAAATGAAGAAGAATTATAAACCCTGTGTTTCAAATTTTATTTGTGCATACCAAAAATGCGGGGAACTGCAGCAGCAGGATGTTCTTTTAATGTGATAGAAGTATCTATATTACGGATATCTTCTTCTGTTATTACATCATTAATATCTGTAAGATGGCGCTGAATCTTGCTCTTGGTAGTTTTATCTAAAAAAATTGTACTGTTATAAAATTCAGAAACAGACTGCAGGGGTTCCTCAAGTGATGTAATAGATTTCATGCGTATTTATTTTAGTAAAATTCTAAAATTAAAATAAGTCATTTTTTTTCTAAAATTTACTGATATAGTTATTGATAACAATTACATAACATTGAAAAAGAGTAATTTTTTATTGGGGATAAATAGTGGATATTTTAGGGTATCAAAACAAAAATCCCGGCTGTATAAAAACCCGGAATTTGTAATATTTTATATGCTGAAAAATGATACAATTTTAGAGCACTGTGCCCAGGATAGTCAACTTTTCAAAAGTTGACTATCCTTTTGTAACCCTTCGCAAATATTATCTCAACCTTTTTTCACCTTTTTAGGATTTACCAGTTTCATCTCTTTTACTAAATGGCCAGCACCTGCATATTTATCAATGATAAATAAAACGTAGCGGATATCTACCATAATATTCCGGCAAATGGAAGCATCGT
>JAYVGA010000231.1:0-4673 GCA_043772635.1 Chitinophagaceae bacterium | reverse complement strand
GGCCACGGCGGGCTGCCCTGGCTGGTGTCTCCACCAGCCAGCGACAATTTGAAATGCACGCTTTTGATATGGTTGATTTATATTTCATGTAACTTATTTTAAGATACGAGTACGCTGTTTTACTATTTATTTTATTGTTCCTTCTGAAGGTTTACTATTTCATAATTTGATGTAATGCTACCCGTGGCTGTACCCCGGCTGCTGGTAACAAAAATGTATGGATCTGTTGAAAAAGCAGCATCCGTAAAAGCATCGTTTTGGTAATTATTAAATTTGATATACATTTTAAAGCGTTTATTATTATCAACAGCAAGACTTTCTTTGCGCAAAGCATATTTGATGTATAAAAGCTGGTAAGTAGTTTTATTAAAAACCATTTCATAATTTGTATAAACAGCGTCTGCATCAAAGAGCAGGGTAACTTTACGGAAGGAGCCACTGTCTGCAGCAGTTATACCGGCCAGTGCCAGTTGCTGAAACACAGAATCCATAACATCTACCTGCAATACCTGCCGTGATGATTGTGCAGGATTCTGTATAACCAGTAAACTATCCTGGTTGTACACGGTTACCATGTATTTTTCATTCTGGATGGTTTCTACGCTATCCATATTGATGTGATAATTATCAGCATTTAGTTTAAAGCTGGCCTGCATGGTATCGTAAACCGCTACAGAATCTATATCTTCAAAATAATACACCGCATTAAAACTAAGGTAGCTGCTGGTTTGCAGGTATGCCTGCACTACCGCAATTTCTCCCATAATGTTTGTAGTGGTGGTATCATATGCCCGCTGCGCATGTGCAACGTGTAAAAAAAACAGGCTGATAAATAATAGGATTACTCTTTTCATTTTATATAACATTTTTGTTTTTTTTTAAAATTACCTCACCCCAAGCCCCTCTTTCCACCCCGATAACTATCGGGGCAGGAAGGAGAGGGGAGTAAAAAACTCATTCTTTTAATAATGCACTGCGGGTTTCTTTTATTGTTTTTATACCCCGCTCTGTTTCTTTTTTAACCCTTATCAGTGTACCATCATCATCATATTCATAAAAGCTGGCAAAATTATTTTCATCCAGTTCGGCCATCAGCCTTATATTAACCGGGTTATACACAAACGATTTTAAGTTGCTGTTAAAGGGATGCATTCTTATATCATCAAAATATACTGGTATGCTGCTGCTAGTGCTCATGAGCCGTATTTTCATTTGTGTGGCTGCAGCAGGAATGGTTATGGTTTCTTCTATACGCTGCCAGCCTTCTATGATATAGCCCGAAGGTTTTAAAGTGAGCGTAGTGCCGTTATTAAACACAACCTGTATCTGCACATTGCGGTAACTGGTAACCGTATCTGCATTATTGTTTTTTTCTTTTACCCAGGCACCCACTACCATCTGTTTGTTTTGTAAAGGAGAAAAACGGTTAAGTGTTATTAATTTTGGTTTTAAACTATCCACTTTATTGCACACTATATTTTGTGTGGTAACCGGGCCGGGAGAATTTGTATTTACATACAATTGCTTTTCAGGAACAACCTCTTTTAATTGCGAAGCACTTTCCCATTCTAATTTTGCCTGTGCAAGCCCCCGGTATTCAGCATATTCAACCCTGATAGGATATAATTGTCCTGCGGTTAAAAAAATTGGTTTTAATGGAACATTCAGCCTGGGTGTATTTTCTATACTGTTATTAGCAGAAAGTCTGTCATTATTGATAACAACTTTCATTACATCATCTGCAGATCCGTAGAAGGTATATAACTCTGAATATTTGGGTTGTATAAACCCTGTCCAGATAACACTTACATTATCTGCTTTATTATAAAATAAAGCATTGGGTCCCCAGTTAAAATTAATTGTCTTATCTACTATCTGGGGTTGTGTTTGTGGGTTCCAACCAAAAGAAGTATAATCAGCTTTCAACCCAGTACCAGTGCCCGTTACCGTAGTTTTTACAATTATATTATTTGAAGCTTTGCCAATAATTTGGGGAGAGGCAGTATCTGCTGCAGCTGAAACAACAGGCACGGTAACACTATCCGTTTGGTTTGCGGCTACCCTTAAACTGTAGAGGCCGGTATGGCTTACGGTATCTACCAACGTACCACCAGCCAGCAAATTTATAAAACGGTTTGGCGGGCAGCTCTTACAGGTATCTGTGCGGTAACCGTAATCTTCAAAACCATCAAACATCATTTCTCTGCTGCGGCTGTTTTGTGCTACGGCAACCGGCAGGGTTTGATTATAGCCAAACTGCGCAGCATTGTACCTGTCCAGCGCATCATGGTTTTGCAATTCCAGGCCTTTGCTGTTTACCAGGTTTGTTTCGCTGTTCCAAACCCAGCGGCTGCTGTCCTGCGAAGGCTGCAGGTAAGCGCTGGTAAAATTCCAGTAAGGCATAAAACTTTTTATCTCTCCATCTTTACGGATATTGGTTACAGAAGTGGGCACACTGTCTTTTCTTGAATTGTAATAAGTATATGCCCTGTCGTTTCTCCAGTTGCCCCAAATGCCCCAGCGGTACGGGTTTGTGGCGGTATCGTTTATATTGGGTTTGCAAACAAAGGTATCAATGGGTTGAGAGTTGCAGTAATAACCGGGTACAGGGGTTGTAGAAAAATAAGGTGTGGAGCCATTAGCGCATGCTGGTATGTAAGAAATTTCGAGCTTTGGTTTGCAAAATTCTCCATAATCATTCCCATGGCCATTTGAACATTCCCCAAAACCAAATCCCATTTGATTTAGTCCATAGCCATATTCTTCACGATTTTTTTGATCTATTACTAAAGAGGGTTTATTTTTTTTATTTGAGTTGTAGTAATTATCCAGCATTCCCTGTACAAGGTTGTCCACACTAGTATTCAAATAGAAATTATTTGCAACACTACCCTTTGGCGTTGTAGGATTAATATAAATCCTACTTGACAAATCAATTGACATTAAATTATTGTTAGAATAAGCATCACTTAGGTTTCTAATACCACTGCCGTAAATTGATAAAAAGTCTCTCATGGCCAAACCTATTGGGCGGGATATGTATGCAGAATTATCATTGGTTAGCCCCCAAGTCTGAATTGTAGTTGTTGGCGCAGATAGTCTCAATGTCGCAAATGTTATTTTGGAATTCTTAGGTATTACATTTTCAAAATCCGGGAATATCACAGAGGATTTAAATCGTTCATGTGTATTATCGCAGTAATCATTTCCCAAACCCAGATTATATGAAGTAAAATTTGGATTTGGTGACGGATAAAAAAATTGAAAATTGGCGCAACCGACGTTTCGATTTGGCTTGTATGCCCGTACAGCTTTCAAATCAATTGCTGATAAAACAACATCCACAGGCTTCATTAAAGTTGCTTTAAGCATCACCGTATCTTTCCTGTAACTGCTGCTGTCCACTTTCCAAAAATCTTTATAGCTCGCTGCAGCAGCAGCTATTACGGCAGTGGTGGAGTCAAACACCAACCTGCTTATACCATTTACCTGTTTTACCGGGTTTTGCAAACTGGTAATGGCACCTGCAGATACGCCAATCATATTGCGTTTTCCGGAACGTATAATTCTTATCTGGGTGGCAGATGCAGTAACCGGGTTTCCATCTTTATCAATAAAATATATACCGGGTGAGCCGGGATTTGCTTTTGCCATATCTACCGCCCAAATTTTTACGTCAGTATTTATTATACCATTAAAGTTTACCGGCAGGCATTGAGGATTGGGCGCAGATTTTATTACTCTTCCGTTTAATAAAATTTCATCACCGCTCTCAAAATAACGGCTTAGCTCCTGTGGGGTTAATCCTTTGTACAGCATTTTGCCGTTTAAAAACTCTACTTTTTTAAATACTGCTCCCATATTTTTATAGGCACTGCCCATACCGCTGTAAGCCCAGTATGCCGGGTAAATAAAAGCATATACCGGATCATCAAATTCGTTTTGTGTACGGGATAATAAAACATTACCGGTTTCGCCGTCGTATATCATATTTGCGGTAGAAATTTTACTGCCTTTATCTATGTGTACCACACTATCTAAAATGGCATAGCGGTTCACAATTTTTGTTACGGCAATAGAACGGTAACGGTTGGTTTCAAATGTGGGATGCCCCACTACCGAGGGGAGAATAACAGGAGGAACTACTTTTGCAATATCCACATTTAACTGTAAGCTTCCACTTATTGTTCTGGATGTTTGTTCCCGTATATCTATCAGCATGTCTACATCTTTTCCCATTATGGCATTGCTGTTAATAACGCCATTGGCAGAGTCGGCGGTAACCACACTATAGGAAAGATGTTTATTGAGGGCAGTATTATTATCCAGTTTATAATAATTAATGGTAGAGGTAATTGGGTGCAGCAGGTCTGTTTGTGCATAGGAATACTGCGCTTTTACTTTGCCGTGCATATCATTAAGTTCTACTTTAAAACCCTGCGATAAGGTTACATAACGTTTTGCATCAAACTTAAAAAAGTTACCTATGGGGTTGGCAAATGTTTTTTTACTGTCGTTATCTAAAGGCGTATTTTCAAAAATTGTAGGAAAATCATTTGCCGTAAAAAATTCTGTTACATCAAGCCCGTTAGCCGATTTTTTTGTTTTGTTTATGGTTTGCACAGCCACACTGCTGTACCCCACAGTAGAAGAGGGGAAAAAAGATTCTCCCA
>JAYVGA010000230.1:0-7832 GCA_043772635.1 Chitinophagaceae bacterium | reverse complement strand
ACTCCAGTATTCAAATTCAAATTGTTTGATGAATTTATTTTTCATGGCTGATGTTTTATAAATAATTCCCTATCCATTCTTTCGGGCTTGCTCCTGTAGCTTTTTTAAATGCCCGGTTAAAAGTAGCCTTGCTGTTAAAACCACAATCGTAAGCAATGCCTAAAAGGGTTTGTGTTTTTTGCTCGCCTGCTTTTAGTTTTTCTTTTACTGCTTCAATGCGGTAATTATTTACAAAGTCGTTAAAGTTTAGCTGAAAGCCCTGGTTGATTACTTTGGAAATGATGGAGGGATTTGTATTTAATTGTTTTGCTACCTGGGTAAGAGAAAGCTCTGCATCTTCATACGCCTTTTCATTTTTAAGCATTGCTTCTATTTTCGGTTTCCATTCTGTGAGCAATATGCTGTCTTCTTTTTTTGCTGTTTGCAGGTCATTTATTTCAATCACTTCTGCATCTTCAATAAAATTATTTGTATTTCCTTGGGCAGACGAATATCCCAACAGCAGCGAAGATTTATAGCCAAGCAAATTCAGTTTAAAAGGAACTTTTGTTTCAATAGAGTTGGCATAGCCGGTGATGGCGATATAATAAAAAATAACGGCGAAGCAAAAGAAAAACCACCAGCTTCCTGCATAACCATTGAGCCATGGAAATATTTTATAAAAAATTTCGAAGCCGATATGCAGCAATTGCATCAGCAAAAAAGCCAGCAGAAAATTTTTCACCCAACGGAACAAAACTGTATCTGCATAACTCACCACCTGCACCATCAGTTTTTTATACAGGCTGTAATACCGCAGGCTGATAAAAAAATAAATAAGCATCGAGACCAGGCCTGAAGCCTGGTACCAGTAATCAAAATCCCTGTCCATTTCATCTGCCAGAAAATAATAGCGTTTCAAAATAAGTTTGTCTGTAACAAACATGGTAAGGCTGTACAGCAAATACAAGATGCCCGGCAACAAATGCAGCCATTCTTTTTTTCCAAAACGGAAAGAAGGATTGAGCAGGCTTTGCACATAAAAGAAAATAACGGGCCCCATAAAATACAAATGCTGCATGGGTATATAAAAGAGTAAATCACGGTACGGCTGATTATCGTACCAGCCTGCAAAGCCAAGCATCCACGGTGCAATAAAGAGAGCGCAAAGCAGCAGGAAAAGTGACAGCCATTTATCAGGGCGACTTTAGTTGCAGATGCCTTTTCTTAAAAGCAGTGCTGCATATACCAGGCCATGTACAAAAAAAATAAGCAGCAGCGAACTGTAAAAACTAAAATTAAAAAGCATATTATGTAAAATAAATAAAGCAGCTAATTGTTTAAAAATTTAAGGATATTTTGCAATGAGTTATCATTTTAAGACTTTATAACTTTATGCACGACAACTGGAAATTTTTGGCAGCCCCAGAATGAAAGAATCCATTTGGCTGGTATACAGAATTGAGCGAAAATAAAAACAGGACAAGTGGAAATCTTTCCAGCTTGTCCTGTAATGTCGGTACGACCCCGCAATTCTGCGGGGCGACCCCAAGCTACCGCTCTTTGTACACCTGTAGCAAATATGTCGGGACGACAAGATTCGAACTTGCGACCCCTAGACCCCCAGCCTAGTGCGCTACCGGGCTGCGCTACGTCCCGAAATGTTTTTGCCCACAAATCCATCTATAACATTCCGTTTTTAGAAAAGCAAATGTAAATGCTATTCTTTCAAAATCAAAAAAACATTACCACCGTTTTAATTCATTTCTTCTAAACAGGTATTCGGGTGTTTCTATCAGTACTGCATCAGATACATAATACCAGGGATTACTAATATCGTTTGCCGGATTTTTTAAAATATGAATATCCTGTGCAGGCATATAGCTCTGTGCCAGCAGGTAAATTTTTTCTCCTTTTTTGTTTACAGCCACATCCATAACCATAACCGCATGCCCCGGAAATCCTCCTCTTATCAGTACATCGCCGGGTTGTATATCGGTTAAGTTTACGGCTTTCATTTGTTTGGATAAGGAAGCTGTGCCACACATACCAAAAACTTTTTGCAGGTAGATATTAAAATGTTCGGGGGTAAAAGTTGGCGTAAATTGGTAAACGCCTCCTTCATTATCAATAAATCTTATCTGTTGGTATTTTTTTACACTGTATAAATACTCTGCCCGAAGACGCATTACCGCATCTGCGCATTGCTGCAGGTTTTTTTTGCCTACAGGTATATCCAGCACTGCAAACTGCGCCTGCTGGTTTATTTTGCGGCTGCCATCATACAGGTAAACCGTTTTATCCTTCTTAAGTTTAACCTGTTGCAGCCAGTGGGCAAAAGAAAGTTCACCGGCATCTGGCCTTTCAAATCCGGCTGGCAGGGGTATCTTAAAAACAGCCGCATAATTATCAGGAGCAGCCGCAATAGATGGCCGTTCTTTCCGTTCTTTCAGTACATGCTTTTTACTTTTAAAAAAAAGCAGGCATGCCGTTAGGCATAATATTGCCACACTAAGCGATTTTAAATACATATTTACTTATTTTTGATGCAATAACCAAAGAGTACAGATTCACCTTAATGTAATTTCCATAAAACCCCCAGCCTATGGCAACAATACTGATTATTGACGATGAAAAGGCAATCCGGAAAACACTTACAGAAATTTTAAGTTTTGAAGGCTATAAAATAGATGAAGCTGCTGATGGAGAAGAAGGTTTAAAAAAGTTTGGCGAAAAATCTTATGATTTAGTTTTGTGTGACATTAAAATGCCAAAAATTGATGGCATTGAATTTTTAGAAAAAAGCAAACTCATTAACCCCGATGTGCCGGTGATAATGATCAGCGGCCACGGTAATATTGATACTGCCGTAGAAGCTGTAAAGAAAGGAGCGTTTGATTATATAAGTAAACCACCTGATTTAAACAGGCTGCTTATTACCCTGCGCAATGCTACCGAAAAACAAGACCTGGTTACCCAAACCAAAGTGCTTAAACGCAAAGTGAGCAAAGTGCAGGAAATGGTGGGCGTAAGCGGACCCATACAAAAAATAAAAGATACCATCGAAAAAGTAGCACCTACCGATGCCCGTATATTAATTACCGGCGAAAACGGGGTGGGTAAAGAACTGGTGGCCCGCTGGATTCATGAAAAAAGTAACCGCAACAGTGGCCCTATTGTAGAAGTTAATTGTGCTGCCATACCCGGAGAGCTGATAGAAAGCGAATTGTTTGGCCACGAGAAAGGCTCTTTTACTTCTGCCATAAAACAACGTATAGGAAAATTTGAACAGGCCAGTGGTGGTACTTTATTTTTAGATGAAATAGGCGATATGAGCCTTAGTGCACAGGCAAAAGTGTTGCGTGCACTGCAGGAAGGAAAAATTACAAGGGTAGGGGCAGAGAAAGATATAAATGTAGATGTGAGAGTGATAGCAGCTACCAATAAAGATTTGCTAAAGGAAGTGGATGATAAAAGTTTCAGACTCGATCTGTATCACCGCCTGGGTGTTATCATCATTCATGTACCATCGCTAAACGAAAGAAGAGAAGATGTACCTTACCTGGTAAATTATTTTTTAGAGATGGTAGCACAGGAGTATGGACAGCCGGTAAAACAAATAGATAAAAAAGCCATGGAAGAACTGCAGGAGTACAACTGGTCGGGCAATGTAAGGGAACTGCGAAACGTGGTAGAAAGGCTCATTATCCTTAGTGGCAAAACCATTACTGCAGAAGATGTAGAAACTTATGTTTTACCCAAGAACTGAAAAAATTATTAAACACAACAAATAGTTAATTATCACAAACACACCTGCCACTTAAGTAATGAGCACAGGCATTTAAAAAACGCATCCTTACTTTTGTGCCATAAATTTTTTACTTATGAGTATTGGCTGGATTATTTTTATTATTGCTGTTGCCGGCTGGCATATTGGGTTGTATGGAATGTTTAAAAAAGCCGGTATAGAAGGATGGAAGGCTTTTGTTCCTTTTTACAACACCTGGTGTATGGTACAAAAAATGGAGCTTAAAAACTTATGGTTCTTTTTACAGTTTATACCCATTGCAGGCCAGTTTATAACCATCTGGATCACTATAAAATTTGTTGAACATTTTGGCCGTTTTGGCGTGTTGCATCATGCGGCCACAGTTCTTATTCCTTTTATTTACTTTCCTTACCTGGGCTTTTCTGCAAACGAAAGATATGCAGGCAAAAAAGTGGTGGATAATTATAAAAAATCGGGTGCAAGAGAATGGATAGATGCTGCTGCATTTGCAATAGTTGCTGCCACCATCATCCGCACTTTTGTATTTGAGGCTTATACTATTCCTACACCATCAATGGAAAAAACTTTACTGGTAAACGATTTTTTATTTGTAAGCAAATCAAGTTACGGCCCACGTATTCCCAATACTCCAATAGCCATGCCTTTTGTGCATCATACGCTGCCCATTATAAATACAAAATCATATTCTGAAATTATAAAAATACCCTACATCCGCTGGTTTGCCAGCCCGGTAAAAAGAAATGATGTGGTGGTATTTAATTTTCCGGTAAATGATACATTAATAAATGATGAGCAAAATTTTGGAAGCCAGAAAACTTATTACCAGCAGGTGCGGGAAGCAGGGAGAGATAAAACCTGGGAAGATTACGGAAATATTATTATTACAAGACCGGTAGATAAAAGAGAGAATTTTATAAAGCGTGCCGTAGCTATTGGTGGAGATGTGCTGCAGGTTATAAACGGAAAAGTTATGGTTAATGGTAAGCCGCAGATAAAATTACCTCAGTCTCAGCGGTACTATAGAATATCATCTCCTGCAAATGTTTTTTTAGATGAAGACAGGTTAAAGGAAATGGGTATTGCGGTAAGAACAGCTCCCAATATTCATGATGTATACCAGCAGGATGCCAATCATAGTTTGGTAAATATTACACAGGAAGAAAAAGAAAAATTAGTATTGCATGCGGGGTTTGTATTGGAAGATTATTTTATGGAAAAAGATGCACAGCTATTTCCTTATTATGATACAGCCAGCCAGTGGAGTGCTGATAATTTTGGGCCGGTAACCGTGCCAAAAAAAGGCAGCACAATAGAATTAACTCCTGATAATCTTATCCGTTATCAAAGGTGTATAGAAGTGTATGAAGGCAATAAGTTTGAAAACAGGGGAGGAAAAATTTTCATCAATGGCCAGCAAACAAACACATATACATTTAAAATGGATTATCTTTTTATGATGGGGGATAACCGCCACAATTCTCTTGATAGCCGCTACTGGGGCTTTGTGCCGGAAGATCATGTGGTAGGAAAAGCCTCGCTGATATGGTTTAGCTGGGAAGGCGGCCCAAGATGGAAGCGTCTTTTTACAGGCATTAAATAATGGTGGGTGTAACTAATAAGTTGTACTTTCAACATAACCTAAAATCCTCTTTGTAGCAATACAGGGAGGATTTTTTATCTAATTTTAATTATGAAAAAAGAAGAAATAAAATTTTTGTATGACCTGTATGAAGACAGCAGCGAACTGAATGAAGCAGATGCTTCCCTGTTGGAAGCTGCAAGAAAAATAACATCCATTGCATACGCACCTTACAGTAATTTTTTGGTAGGTGCTGTGGCTAAACTTAAAAACGGAGAAACCGTTTCGGGCACCAACCAGGAAAATGCTTCTTATCCTGTGGGCATATGTGCAGAGCGGGTTTTATTAAGCTCGGCTGCTATTTTGCATACCAATGTGCCAATAGAAACAATAGCAATAAGCTATCATAATTTAAATGGAAAGAGCAGCACTCCTGTATCGCCATGTGGCATGTGCCGCCAGGCTTTAAGAGAATATGAAGAACGTACCAGCCATCCTATTCGTTTAATATTGGGCGGTATGACCGGTAAAGTTTATGTAATAGAAAAATCAACCCAGTTGTTGCCATTTTCTTTTGGGGGAGAGGATATGAAGTAGGCGATGAGCACCGAAACTTTGGTCATGAAATCTGCATCAATAAAGTCAAAAAAGTTTTCTCAACCTTTCAAACCTCTTAAACCTTTGAAACCTCTGTAACATTTAAACCCCCGTTTTCACTACCCGGTAAATTACTCCACTGTAATCATCGCTGATAAGCATAGAACCATCCGGCATTATTTCTACATCTACCGGCCTGCCCAAAACCTTACCATCGGGCTGCAGCCATCCTTCTGCAAAGTTGCTGTAGCCTAAAGATTTTCCTGCACTATCCAGTTTAACCATACTTACCCTGTAGCCAATGGGTTCGCTCCTGTTCCAGCTGCCATGCTCTGCAATAAAAACCTGGTTGTTATATTCTGCGCCAAACATTTTGCCGGTATAAAAACGCATACCCAGGGCTGCCACATGCGGCCCAAGTTTTTGTACCGGCGCAGTATAATCGCTGCAATTTTTTCCTTTGCCAAACTCGGGATCTAAAATAGCTCCTTCGTGGCAATAAGGAAAACCAAAATGCATACCTGCAGTGGCTGCATTATTTAATTCATCTGCAGGTACATTGTCTCCCAGCATATCTCTCCCGTTTTCTGTAAACCATAATTGTTTTGTAACCGGGTGCCAGGTAAAACCAACAGAGTTTCTTATTCCGTTTGCAAAAACTTCCAGCCCTGTGCCATCTTCATTTATACGGGTTATGGATGAATAAACCGGGTTATCTTTTTTACAAATATTGCAGGGTGCACCCACGGGCACATACAATTTACCATCGGGGCCAAAAGAAATAAATTTCCATCCATGATGTTCATCAGGAGGAAACTTATCATACACTATTTTTGGTTGCGGTGGATTGGATAAGCTGGCCTCAATATTTTCTAATTTTAAAATACTGGTAATAGTGGCAATATAAAGATTGCCATTTTTAAATGCCACACCATTGGGAGTTTTAAGGCCCGATGCAATGGTATATACTTTATCGGCTTTGCCATCTTTGTTTTCATCTGCCACCGCATATACTTTATCTTCTGAGCGGTTGCCCACATATAAAATTCCTGAAGGCGACAGGGTGATGCTCCTGGCATTGGGCACTTCTGCATACACACTTATAGTAAAGCCCGGAGGTAATTTTATTTTATGCAGGTTATATTTTTTTGCAAGCGAAGAACTATCTCCGTTTGCTATTTCTGTTTGAGGTTGTTTTTTACTGCCGGTGCAGGAAAAAAAACAAAAGAGGGTTATTAAAATGGTTAGTAAATTTTTCATCGTTATTTTTTTATGAGCAAAAGAAGTAAAAAAATCTTATCAATAATTTTAAAATAATGTTTGTACCCCGTTTAAATATTTTGCTTCGTGCTGCAGCAGCCATTTTTTTCTCCAAATATCTCCGGCATAACCTACCATATCTCCATTGCTGCCTATAACCCGGTGGCAGGGTACAATAATAGCAATATTGTTTTTACTGTTTGCTGTACCCACTGCCCTTATGGCTTTTACATTGCCCAGGTTTTTACTAAGCTGCAGGTAGCTGATGGTAACACCAGGTTTAATTTTTATTAACTGGCTCCAAACCTCCTGCTGAAAATAAGTTCCCTGCTGCTGCAGCGGAACATTAAAAAAAAGATTGATGCCTGCAAAATAATTATCCAGTTGTGTTACACATTTTTTAAGAACAGCAGAAACCGGGGTGCTATAGGTTAATGCATTATTTTCTGCCACACCGTTTTTTTTAGAAGATACGAACAAAACCGTTTGCAGGGTTTCTTCATCTCCGGTTATTTGTAATGCACCTATGGGGCTGTTATAAAAAAATGTTTCTGTCATATTTTAAAACATTAAAATTATAAAAATGTTTTTGTATAGGATCAACTGCTTTTCATAGCAAACAATTTA
>JAYVGA010000229.1:0-3191 GCA_043772635.1 Chitinophagaceae bacterium | reverse complement strand
AATTCCTCAGAGAAAATCCGATGCTCACGGATTTCTAATTTTGATTTAACTTGCCTCATAAGTGACTGTTTTTTGTCAACCTATTTTAGGCATACACATGCATTCACCTTTCACCTTTGACTTTTGAATGCTTACTCCTGACTAATAACTACCGACTCCCGACTATCTCCTCCTCCTCTCCTCGTTTTTTTTAAAAATTACATCCTGCACCTGCACGCCGCTTATTTTACTCTGCAGCCACGAAATAATATCCAGGTAGGCAAAAGCTCTTGCCTCCAGTGGGTTGCCTTCGTATTTTTTTAGTTCTTCCAGTAGTTTTTCAAACTCAGGTTTTAGTGCCTGTGTGCCCAATTTAAAACTGCGGCGCAAAAAAGAAAAGATGGCTTCTTCTACTTTGCTCAGGTTATCCATTTTGGCCATAAAGCGGTACACCGATTTTATAAGATATTCCAGCAAATCAAAATTACTCAGTTCGTAATGGGCTATAAGATGCAGCAGGCGGGCATAGCACTGCAGGTCGGTTCTCAGGTCGGCCCGGCTGTTTATAATGCGGTTAAGGTAATCAATGGCTTTGCCGCTATCGCCGCTGCCAAAATACAGGCTGGCTATTTTGTAATAAAATACCAGCACCCGGTGGGCATCTAAATAAAGGCCATACTGCTTAAGCATTTTTTCTAAAAACGGAACCATCCGCAAACCCTTATCAAAACTACCCTGCAAAAAATGATAATTAATACGGGCGGTATATAGGTACTGGTACACCAGTATGCGGCTGTTGGGATTTTGTTTTACGGCTTTGGTGCGGGCAAACTGCTCAAACTTTTTAATGCTGTAAGCCATTTTTGTATCGTTACGCAAATCAAAATGTGCACTCATAAGGTTATGCATTCCCTTTATATAGCTCGCCGTTTCTACAGGTATCATTTCCGGATGAAGTTCAAAAACATCTACCCATTTTTGGCAATGGCGGTAGTACTGCACAAAATCCAGGCGTATAAAGGCATACCAGCAAAAGCTTTGGTGCATGTACAGTTTTTCGTAAAAGCTGGTAGCTTTAAGAGCAGTCGGCGGAAAATTTTTCTCAAAATAAGCTCTTATGTTTTCTACGTCTTTTTCGTTTCGGGCATGGCCGTTTTGTATGTACCAGCTATACAACTGCAGCGAAAGATTGGAAAGTTTATTTACCAGAAACAAAGTATCATACACGGTATCGCTTTCCTGCGTAAGCTGGTTGGCCCTGTTTTGCAGGCTGCGTGTAATATAAAGTACCTCTATCTTTTTTTCAAAAAACAACACCTGCTGCAGGTAAGTGAGCTGGTTATAAGCCCTTGCCAGTTCTTTTAACCGGTCTAAAGATTTAAGGCTTTGCAGGTACAGCCCTTTGTTGTATAAAATACGGGCATAATCCATCAGTTCGTGCAATTGAATATCTATATTGTCTTCGTCTTTTATAATACGCAGGCTGCTCATCACCTGCCTGTATAATTGTGCTTTAAGGTTGCTTAACTGTGGCTTACTTATAGCTGCATTTTTTTTAAACAGCACCGCCTCATTGTAGTCGTTCATCTTATCCAGGGCATCAAAAAGCTGGATGCTTTTAAGTTCATCGCTGCCGCTGTTGCGTTTTACAAAAAGCTTAAAATTGCGCTTTTCACTCTTTTCCAGAGATTTTATGAGTTGAAAAAGAGCATCTGTAGAGCGGTTGAACATCGTAATTCTTTTTGTTTAATATCCTTTACCAATGGGCATTCAGCACAATTTAACCCATTTTAAAATGCGTAAAAGAAGGGGCATTTAGTTTTTAATAAGGTAATATGCTGTTATATATTGTAGCAGCATTAATTAAAGCATGCTGCACACAAATATAAGCGCAAGCATTTTTATCACCACTATCTAAGCATAAATTATGAGCCAGGGAAAAGTTTATATTTTTGATACCACACTTCGTGATGGCGAGCAGGTGCCTGGATGTAAATTAAATACCGGCGAAAAAGTGGAGCTGGCACTAGCCCTGGAGCAACTGGGTGTAGATATTATTGAAGCAGGTTTTCCTGTTTCTTCTCCCGGCGATTTTGAATCGGTAAACGAAATAGCTAAAGTTATAAAAGATGCTACCGTATGTGCCCTTACCCGTGCGGTACAAAAAGACATTGAAGTAGCAGCGCAGGCTTTAAAACATGCCGTGCGCCCACGCATACACACGGGCATTGGCACATCGGCATTACACATAAAATCTAAATTTAACTCCACCCAGGATGATATTTTACTAAGAGCCGTGCAGGCAGTAAAATGGGCACGCAACTTTACAGATGATATAGAGTTTTATGCAGAAGATGCAGGACGCACCGATAATGAATACCTGGCAAGGGTGGTAGAAGCCGTTATTAAAGTAGGTGCTACGGTGGTAAATATTCCGGATACTACGGGCTATTGCCTGCCGCACCAGTACGGCGAAAAAATTGCTTACCTGGTAAACAATGTTCCCAATATTGATAAAGCTATAATCAGTTGCCATTGTCATAACGATTTGGGACTGGCCACGGCCAATTCTATTGCAGGCGTTATTAATGGCGCACGCCAGGTAGAATGTACCATTAATGGCCTGGGCGAAAGAGCAGGCAATACATCGCTTGAAGAAGTGGTGATGATTTTAAAACAACACAGCAGCCTGGGTTATTACAGCGATGTAAAAGCTAAGCAGCTTAACCCAGTGAGCCGCCTTGTATCGGATACCATGCGCATGCCGGTGCAGCCAAACAAAGCTATTGTGGGTTCCAATGCATTTGCACATTCATCGGGCATACACCAGGATGGATTTTTAAAAGATACCCAAACCTACGAGATTATTGCACCGGAAGAAGTGGGCGCCGACAGCTCCAGGATTGTACTAACGGCCAGGAGTGGCCGCAGCGCTCTGGCTTATCGTTTTCAAAAATTAAATTTTGAGTTTAACAGAAATGATATTGATATTTTATATGAATATTTCTTACAGCTGGCAGACAGTAAAAAAGAAGTAGAAGATAATGACCTGGCCTTGCTTGCTTTTGAACATCAGAAAAAAATATTTGCTTCGGCATAAGTTTCTCATGCGTTTTAGTTTAATGTTGGGGGGATTGTCCCCCCTTTTTTAAAACTCTAATAAGCAGGAAAAGCCAATATCGAAAATTGAATGTTGAATATTGAGTGTTGAA
>JAYVGA010000228.1:0-8477 GCA_043772635.1 Chitinophagaceae bacterium | reverse complement strand
CCCGCAGATCGTGTGATACCGAATAAGAAAACGATTCCAGTTCCTTGTTTGCCGATTCCAGCTGTGCCGTACGTTCTATCACTTTTTCTTCCAGTTCGTCATTAAGTTTTCTAATATCATTTTCTGCATGTTTAAGTTCGCTGTTGGCCATGCTTAGCTCTGCCGCACGTTTTTCTTTTTCCTCGTTTTGAAAGGCAAGCTCATTGTTGGCAATAATTAACTCTGCGGCTCTTTTTTCTTTTTCCTCGTTTTGAAAAGCCAGTTCTTTATTAGCTATAATTAATTCTGCTGCACGTTTTTCTTTTTCCTTATTTTGAAAAGCCAGTTCTTTATTGGCAATATCCAACTCTGCGGCCCGTTTTTCTTTTTCTTTGTTTTGAAAGGCCAATTCTTTATTTGCTATGCCCAACTCTGCTGCACGTTTTTCTTTTTCCTGGTTTTGAAAAGCCAGTTCATTATTGGCCACTACCAGCTCATCTGCCCGTTTTTCTTTTACACTGTTTTGAAAAGCCAGTTCTTTGTTTGCAATAATCAGTTCTGCAGCTCTTTTTTCTTTTTCATCATTTTGATAGGCCAGTTCTATATTGGCAATGCTGAGCTCTGCCGCCCGTTTTTCTTTTTCTTTATTTTGATAAGCCAGTTCTTTATTGGCAATGCTTAACTCTGCGGCACGTTTTTCTTTTTCATTATTTTGAAAGGCCAGTTCTTTGTTGGCCACTACCAGTTCTTTAGCCCTTTTTTCTTTTACTTTATTTTGAAAAGCCAGTTCTTTATTTGCCACAGTAAGTTCCTGTGCCCGTTTTTCTTTTTCATCGTTTTGATAAGCCAGTTCTATGTTTGCAATACTTAACTCTGCGGCACGTTTTTCTTTTTCATTATTTTGATAGGCCAGTTCTTTGTTGGCAATAATTAACTCTGCTGCCCGTTTTTCTTTTTCTTCATCCTGGTAAGCCAGTTCTATATTGGCAATGCTTAATTCTGCGGCTCTTTTTTCTTTTTCTGCATTTTCAAAAACAAGTGCTTTATTGGCTATTACCAATTCTTCTTCCCATTTACCTTCGTCTTCATTTTTAATAACCCGTTCTTTACCGCCGGCATTTAACCCTGCTGTAGAAAATTCTTTTTCTTCAATGAGTTGAAGTTTATCATTTACAATTATTTTCTTTTTAGTGTTATCCATTTTGGGGGTTGTTTTCCTGTGCTACGGGTAGTGTAAATGTAAAAGTGCTTCCCTTGCCCTGTTCGCTTTCTGTTCGTATACTGCCATTATGTTTTCCTATGATAGAATGGGAAATAAATAGTCCTATCCCAAAGCCAGGGAAAGTTTGTTCGCTTTTTCCGCCCACCCGGTAAAAACGTTCAAATATTTTTTTATGTTCTTCCTTATCTATTCCTACTCCAAAATCTTGTACACTTACCGCAACTTCATTTTTTTCTCCTTTATATACCGTTACTTCTACATTATTATTGTTTGGCGAGTACTTAATGGCATTGGTAATAAAATTTATCATCACCTGTCCTATCCTGTCTCTATCGCCAAACACATTGCAGGCAAATTCCTGTTTGAGCAAAATAGTATGTGATGCATTGATACTTACAATATCTTCCACGGCTTCTGCAGCAAGATCATTAATGCTAAAAATTTCTTTTTGCAGTTCAAGGCTGTCAGATTCAATCCTGCTCAGGTCCAGCATTTCGGCAATAAGCCTCGTTAGTTTTAAAATTTGTTTATCTATCCTGATTAGTGAAGATTTAACAGGTGCAGGGAAAACAGCATCTTTTTCATCTTCTACAATCATCAGCAATAACTGCACATATCCTTTTATAGAGGTAACCGGTGTTTTTAATTCGTGGCTCACCATTTTTATAAAATCGCCCCTTCGCTCTTCTTCTTCTTTTATTTTTTGAATTTCGGTGGTAACACCCACCCACATTTTAATTTCTCCGTTTTCATCCAGCACAGGTGAGGCAAGGTTTAGATGCCATTTGTACTCACCTTTTTTGTTTTTGAAACGCATTTCCATTTCTAAAACAGTTCCTGTATCTGCTGCTTTCTTAAAGCGGGTTTGAAATTCTTCCAGTTCATCCGGATGTAGCATTTTGTGGTAACCAAAATCTTTTAATTCTTCAAAGCTGTATCCGCTAAAGTCTATCCACTGTTTATTAAAATAAGTAACATCGCCATTTTTATTGGCATTGCTTATTTTAGCAGGCATTAAATCTGATAGCCGGCGAAAATGGGCTTCGCTTTCTTCAATTTTTTTGCGGGCAAGCACCTGTTCTGTTACATCTACCGCCATATCCATAATACCATAAACTTCGCCCACAGCATTCAAAATAGGTTTATAAGTAAAATCAAAATAGTAAGTGCCTAAAACCCCGCCTATTTTTAATTCGGCACGGGCATTATTGGAATGATAGGTTTTGCCTGTGGTAAACACATCATCTAATATTTTAAGAAAAGGCTGACCTTTTAATTCCGGTACGGCATCTTCTAATGGTTTTCCTATTACGCTTTTATCTTTACCCCAGTAGCCAATCATGATATCATTGGCTACTTCTACAGTCATTTCTCTGCCGGTAAAAAGGCAGGTTGCTACGGGTGCATCTTCTATAAGCGTACGAAACTTCGTTTCGCTTTCTTCTATTTTTTTTCTTGATAAAACCTGCTCGGTAATTTCATGGGCCAATGCCATCACTCCGGTAATGGTTCCATCAGCTTCCCGTAATGGCTCATATATAAACTTTACAAAAGCATTTTCAAGTTTTCCTTTGCGCTTTAAAGTAATAGGAAGTTCATCCGCTACAAAACGTTCACCTGTATGATACACATTATCCAACAATTCTTTAAAACCCTGTTCTTTCAATTCTGGTAATACATCAAAGGCCGGTTTATTTAATGCCTGTTCCATTGTTCTATCCCATATTTCAATCATGCTTTCATTAATCACCTCAATTATATAATTTTCTCCACGCAAAACACAAATAGCAACAGGTGCCTGCAGCACTAAAAGCCTAAACTGCTCTTCGCTTGCTTTTATCTTTAAATTTAATAATGCCTGGGAGGTTACTTCATTGGCAATTACTGCTACTCCCTCTGTTACGCCATTTAAATTGCGCTGTGCCTGGTAATTAAAATTGTAATAAACTAATTCAGGCTTTCCATTTCTTATAAGCGTTATGGGTGTTTCGTAAGCATAAACAGGCTCACCGGTTTTATACACACTCAGCAACATTTTATCAAAGCCCTGTTCAACGCTTTCGGGTATTACCTCAAACAACGATTTGCCGATAATATTTTTTCCCTTGCCCCAACTTTCTAAAATGGCATCATTGGCAATTTCAATAACCATGTCCTTGCCTTTAAAAATAGCAATGAGGGAAGGAGAAGTATAAATCATGTGGGCATAGCGATGTTCACTTTCTTCTATTTTTTTGCGGGCCAGTACCTGTTCTGTTACATCTACTGCATTAATAAAAATGCCTTCTGTTTTGCCATTTGCATCCAGCAATGGCTGTATTACAAAATTTAGAAAACCATCTTGCCGCCTGCCGTTGTCTTTTACAACTTTGGCCGGCATTTCGTTGCCAATATAGGGCTTGCCTGTTTTATACACTTCATCCAGGAGCTCAATATAACCTTGTCCTTCTATTTCAGGAATCACTTCTATTACCGGCTTGCCAATGATGTTTCTGTTGCCCACAAAATTCAAATAGCTTTCGTTAGCTATTTCATAAACATGCTCACTGCCCCTGAGCGTACAAATAAGCGCAGGCGCCAGCTTAAATACTGAGGTCAGTTTTTGGATATATTCTTTTTCATTTTTTTGAACCATTACCTTTTCAGTAATATCTTTAATAGTTAGCAGTATATTTTTTTCTGCTGCAGCAGCACCGTTTATTTCATGTGCATTTAATAAAAAAGTTTGCCTGCCTTTACCGGAAAAATTATAGGTCACATCTACATCATTAAAACTTTTTTTCTTTAGTAAAACTTCCTGCAGCAAAGTTTGCAGTGCAGGAATATTCCATTGGTTGTTATCCAGTTCGTAAATTAATTTTCCTGCTGTATCATTTTCATTTAACCCAAAAGTTTTGTAAAAAGCATCATTGGCTGTTTTTACATGCAGGGTTTCATTAAGCACCAGCAGAGGCTCCTTTATGCAGGTTATGATAGATGCTGCATATTGTGTAGCAGCGGTTAACTGCTCGTTAAGGCTTGCCAGTTGCTGATTTAAAAGAGTGAGTTGTGCCTTAGCTGGTGAGCCCTTTTTTTTCTTGTTAGCGGGGTTACCATTTTTATCTGGAGATTTTGTGTGGCTTGCATCCCATTCATCAGTTATTACAGCAGATTGATTATGCCCATTTTTATCAGCTCTTTTTTTGGAAGTTTTATTATTTACAACCACTGGCAGGACGGAAGATATTTCAGATTCCCTGCCTGCGGTGGAATTATTTTTTTTGCTTTTCAATTAACATGGTTTAAGATGGCTGTACACTCCTGCATAATAATTCTAATAAGACTTAATATCAATCTATATGCCGCAAACCTTATTGCTGTTGTGCTTTATTACAATACATATAACTCTATATAAATCTATTGTACAAAACATTTTGGCTATTTATGTAAAATGGAGTTTTGCTGCCACAGCATGCATTTTAATAAAATATAAAATATTTTTTTGGCGGTAAATCTTTGCAGCAATAGCAGCTTTTACAGCGTACGTAAATGTTTAACGTGTAAACATTCTGCCTCATATTGGGGAATAATCACAAATGGAATTTAATATCAGGTAAACTGTACCAGCTTTATTGGTGATAATTTTTAAGTTTCAATATTGCTGAAGAGGGGAGAGCCGGTTATTATGAAGAACAAAATTGTACTTAATTGTGGGTTACGGAGTAATGTAATTTAGCAGGCCATGAAGTTGCTATTGCGATGCTTAGGTCTGAAAACGAACTAAGAAATATCTATTGAACATTAACCATTACTTTATAGATAGCATTAAATAGGCAGGATTAAGTATTTAGTTAGCAGAGCTTTTATCACATTGTATTAGTCTCTATTTACTTTTTTTTCTTGATAAAAAAAAGTAACAAAAAAAATCAAGGCTGCGAATAAAAAGGCTGAAATTTTCAACATCAGCCTAAAATCAAGGAACTCGCCGCAAGAGTTTAATAATTTATAAGTTATACCGGCTCAAACAGCCTTGATTTCTTAACGGCTAATGTTGAAAATTTCTAGCACTTTTTATTCAAGGCCACAACCAGCTTTCGTTTGTGAACAAAATACTTAATACTATAAATAGAATCATCAATAATGAATAATTATTTTTTAAATAATAAAGCAATAGAAAGCTTATCTAAATAATTTTGCGCTACAGTGCTTTTAAAGATGCAATTGTTGCTATAGGGTCAGCAGATTTAAAAACGGTGTTGCCTGCCACCAGTACATCTGCACCTGCATCAATAATAGAACGGGCATTTTCCAGTGTTACTCCACCATCAATTTCTATGAGCACATTTACACCCATCTCTTTAATTATTTGTTTTAGGTCTTTTATTTTTTTTAAGGTGTGTGGGATAAAGGACTGCCCGCCAAAACCAGGGTTTACACTCATCATGCAAACCAAATCAATATCTGCCAACACATCCATTAATGCATTAACGGGTGTATGTGGGTTAATGGCTACTCCGGCTTTCATACCCAGGCTTTTTATTTGCTGTATGTTTCTGTGCAGGTGAGGGCAGGCTTCAATATGCACGGTTAAATTACCGGCGCCTGCATTTTTAAAAGCTTCGGCATAATTTCCGGGCTCCTCAATCATGAGGTGCACATCGCAAACTTTCGTTGTTGTTTTACAAATAAATTCAATAATCATTGGGCCAAAGCTGATGTTGGGCACAAAGCGGCCATCCATTACATCCAGGTGAAACCAATCGGCCTGGCTGCTGTTAAGCATATCGCATTCCTGCTGCAGGTTTAAAAAATTGGAGGCTAAGAGTGATGGTGCGATGATGGGCATATTTATTTGAATTTTTAAAACCTCACCCCAACCCATCTCCTTGAGGAGAGGGAACCGGGATGGGGTTGTTTATTTTGAAAATTTGTTTAGTATTATTTTAGAAAAATATATTCAGTAATCAATTTTCAATAATCAATAATCAATGTTCAATAATGAATAATCAACACTAAAGCTGTATAGCTATTTCTTATCTACCGGGCCCAGTTTTGCCAGGGCCTCTTTTGCTTCTTCATAATCTTTATCATAAATAAGTGCTGTTTCATAACTTTCTTTTGCATCTTCCCACCTGTTTAGTTTTTCAAAACAACGGCCCATAAAAAAATATCCTTCCGGATAATTGTTTTGTATTTTTACTGCCTTATCCAGCACTATTAAAGCATCCATATATTTTTGCCGGCCGTATAATATTTTTGCTTTTTCGCCGTAAGGCTCCATAAATGTATAACTCATGCTTATAGCTTCATCAAAATAAATAATGGCTTTAGCTGCGTCATTAATATTCTTAAAATAAGTACCCTTAATAAAAACAGCTTCCTTTACAAATTTGTTTTGCTTTACCAGTATTTCACACAATGCCAATGCATCAGGGTTTTTTGTTTCGGCATATATTTTTGCCAGCAATAAAATATCATTTAAATCTTTAGATAGTAAAATGCTTTTTTCGAGTGCTGCTATGGCCTGTGTGGTATCTTCATTTTCGTAATGCAGCACAGCTTTCATATGCCAGTACTTTGTTTTTGTACTGTCTTTTTTTATAGCATTGTTTATGGCTGATAATGCCTTTTCATAATCACCATTTTCCCGGTAAAACTGGGCCAGGTTTTCTACCATTATTACAGAGTCGGAAAATTGTTTCACCGCATCGGTAAGTTGTTTTTCTTTTGATGGGGCGATGTTATTTGCTGTGCTGCCTTCTTCGTTATTGCAGGCCAGCATAAAAAGCGCCAGTAAGTAAGATAAATATTTCATGAAAAAAATCTGTTACAAATGTAAGGCTTAAGAAGCTGTTTAAAAATAGAATTTTCATTCATCATGTAAGCTGTTCGTGAGACACGAATGGCGGCGATGGCTTAAGAGATGTAATGAATGACAATTTTATTACAAATATCAAATACCTGCCTGCTTACCTTTGCTGCTGCTACCCACCTGTTTAATTTATTTGTAAATAATTTCAATTTTTTATATGAAGTATTTATTAACGCTTCCCATTTATAGTTTTTTATTATGGATAAACCAACCTGCCGCTCATAATGCCGGTGCACAAATAACAATAAGCAGTGATACCATTCTTTTTCCGGGCGAAAAACATTTTGCCAACGTGCAGCAATTAACTTTTGGTGGCGATAATGCTGAAGCCTATTTTAGTTTTGATGGTAAGTGGATCATTTTTCAGCGCACCAACCCTAAAGAAGGAATTATGTGCGATGAAATGTTTATTGGAAAACTGCCGGTAAATGGTGAAAAATTTGAACCCAAAAAAATAAGCAGCGGCAAAGGCAGAACTACCTGCGGTGCTTTTTTAAAAGATGGTAACCATATTATTTATGCCAGCACACATTTGGGTGCAGACAGCTGCCCGCCCGTGCCTGACAGAAAAAAATATGGTAACAAATACATATGGCCACTGTACGACAGTTACGATATTTTTAAAGCAGACATTAGCGGAAAAATTGTAAAGCAATTAACCACAAGCAAAGGTTACGATGCAGAAGCCACCATTTCTCCCGACGGAAAAAAAATGATTTATACCAGCACAAAAGATGGAGATATTGATTTGTACATAATGAATTTAAAAACGGGTAAAGAAAAAAGAGTGACCCATCTTTTGGGTTATGATGGTGGCGCATGGTTTAGCCCCGATGGTAAAAAAATTATATGGCGTGCCAGCCGCCCAAAAACCGAAGCTGAAGTAAAAGAGTATAAAGAATTGCTGGCCGAAAATTTAGTGGCTCCCACCAACATGGAAGTGTTTACTGCAAATGCAGACGGCAGCAATGTAAAACAGGTAACCGGTTTTGGAAATGCCAACTGGGCACCAGCGTATATGCCCGATGGTAAAAGAATAATTTTTGCCAGTAATCACCAGAGTAAAAGAGGTTTTCCTTTTAATCTTTTTATTATTAATGAAGATGGAAGCGCACTTGAAAAAATATCAGCAGAAAAATCTTTTGATGCCTTCCCCATGTTTAGCCCCGATGGAAAGAAAATTATTTTTTGCAGCAACCGCAACAACGGCGGCACAAGAGATACCAATATTTTTATTGCCGATTGGGTGGAGTAGGTGAATGGTGAATGGTCAATGGTCAAAGGTCAAAGGTCAAATGTTAAAGGTGAAAGGTCAATGGTCAATCAATGTGTATGCCTAAAATAGGTTGACAAAAAACAGTCACTTATGAGGCAAGTTAAATCAAAATTAGAAATCCGTGAGCATCGGATTTTCTCTGAGGAATT
>JAYVGA010000227.1:0-3961 GCA_043772635.1 Chitinophagaceae bacterium | reverse complement strand
ATCCAGTACTATTCCATCAACCCCGATGATATGGATACTGAACTGCATCGCTATGCAAAAGAATTATTAGATGCCGGAAAAGTAAATGAAGCATGGCAGGTGTTGCTGGCAGATAATTAATTAGTTTTTATTTTTAATAAAATTTTCAATACAGGCGGCCACCAAAAACCTTCTTTAAAAGATCTGTTGTCCTTGCTGCAAAATTTTCACGTATATTTTTTTCCTCCTTTGCCACCAGGTCAAACAAGGCATTGGTTGCCTTCATGGTTACAAAACCTGCAAGATCAGGGTTTACCTTATTAAATACAATGGGCAGACTGTTATACTTGTTTACCAGGTCTCCATAATATTTTGTTGCATCTACTTTAGCCAGGGATGATTGGATTACCGGGTTAAAAGCTGCCAGCAGTTTAGCCGTAGTTTTTACCCTGAAGAAATGAGTGGCACTGGTATCGCCATTTTTTACAAGGCCAATGGCATCCTGTAAAGTCATGCTTTTAATAGCATCTACAAAAATGGGTTTGGCATATCCTGCAGCATCTTCTGCCCCACGGTTTATCTGCAAAATAGCTTTATCTACCATGCTGTTAAAACCCAGTGTTCTTAAAGTGTTTTCAATTTTTTTAGCATCGGGTGGCAGCAATATTTTGTAAGCCGCATCTTTAAAAAATCCATCTACCGTATTTAGTTGTAATACAGATTTTACCAGTCCCTGCCCCAGGGCTTCTTTAATACCCAGTGCAGCATCTTGCTGAGACAGGCCACCAATACCGGTTGTAGCAGGTAAGCTGTTTAATACTTCGCAGGAACTGAGGATGGCCGTAAAGGATATAAGCGTAAATAATTTCTTCATGGTTTAAAAGTTTGATGTAGATAATGCAAGTATGCTGCCAAGATATTAATCATTTTGTATAAAACAATAAACTGCTGTTTTTAACGGGGCTTGGCTGCCTGCTGCACAACATTTACCTTTGCTGCCCAATTTAAAAGTATGAGTACACAGCATTTATCAGAACAGGAAATTATCCGCAGAGAAAAATTGCAGGAGTTAACAAAAATGGGCATTGATGCTTACCCTGCAGCATTGTACCCGGTTAACACTTCATCAACCTATATAAAAGAAAATTATAAGGGCGATGAAAATAAGGATGCCTTTGCAGATGTATGTATTGCGGGGCGCCTGATGAGTGTACGGGATATGGGCAAGGCCAACTTTGCTGTGCTGCAGGATAGTGTAGGTAAAATTCAGTTTTATATTAAGCAGGATGATATATGCCCGGGGGAGGATAAAACATTATACCAGAATGTTTGGAAAAAACTCCTGGATCTTGGTGATATCATTGGTATAAAAGGATATGTATTTACCACAAAAACCGGCGAAACTTCTATACATGTAAAAGAGTTTACCCTCCTTTCAAAATCTTTAAAACCTTTACCGGTGGTAAGAGAAAAAGAAGGAGAAACCTTTGATGAAGTAACCGATCCTGAATTTAGATACCGCCAGCGTTATGCTGATCTGATAGTGAACCCCGGGGTAAAAGAAGTGTTTATTAAGCGTACTAAAATGGTTAATGCCATCCGTGAGTTTTTAAACGAACGGGGGGCACTGGAAGTGGATACGCCTGTGCTGCAGATTATACCTGGTGGTGCAGCTGCAAAGCCTTTTAGCACACATCACAATGCATTGGATGTACCCATGTACATGCGCATTGCCAATGAACTTTATTTAAAAAGATTAATTGTTGGTGGGTTTGAGTGGGTGTATGAATTCAGCCGCAATTTTCGCAATGAAGGAATGGACCGCACCCATAACCCTGAGTTTACTGTGCTGGAATTTTACGTGGCGTATAAAGATTATGAGTGGATGATGGATACCACAGAACAGATGCTGGAAAAAGCAGCCATTGCAACAAACGGTACCACTAAAGTTATAGCAGGAGAAAAAGAAATAGATTTTAAAGCTCCATACAAAAGAATAACAATGTACGATGCCATAAAAGAATTTACCGGTTTTGATATAAGTCAGATGGATGAAGATGGCATAAGAAATGTTTGCAAAGAATTAAAAATTCATGCAGATGAAAAATGGGGCAAGGGCAAACTGATAGATGAAATATTTGGAACAAAATGCGAGGGTAATTATATACAACCCACTTTTATTACAGATTACCCCGTAGAGATGAGCCCGCTTACCAAAAAACACCGCAGCAAACCCGGGCTGGTAGAACGTTTTGAGCTGATGTGTAATGGTAAAGAAATAGCCAACGCTTATAGTGAGCTTAACGATCCGATAGAACAGCGGGAGCGTTTTGAAGAACAAACCAAACTGATGGAACGGGGTGATGATGAAGCCATGTTTATAGATAATGATTTTTTAAGAGCGCTGGAATATGGTATGCCACCCACCAGCGGAATTGGATTTGGTATAGACAGGATTGCTATGTTGCTGACCAACCAGCATTCTATACAGGATGTGTTGTTTTTTCCGATGATGCGTCCGGAGAAAATAGATGGCTGATTGTACAGGTAATTGCTAACCGGTAATAATGCTAAGAATGACTAAAGAAAATTATTATGCCAAAAATATTTGAATATCTTTCTTACATCATTCGCTTTTACAGCAACGATCATTCACCCATTCATGTGCATGTGCAAATTGAACAGAGGGAAAGTAAGGCGGAAATTTTATTTTTAGAGAAGGAGATAAAAATTCTGTTTAAAAAGATAAAAGGAAAAGAACCCTTAACACTTGCGGAGGCAAAAGAAATTTTTGTATTTGTATATTGACGAAATAATTGACAAATGGAACAAAGTATTCATACTACATCAAAAGGTGGACTGCGGAAAAGTCAAAACAAAAATAAGGCGGACGAAAAAATAGCCGTAGTGGCAGCAGTATATCTTAAAGATTTTGAAATATTGCTCTACTTTAGTAACGGCGAACAGCGTATTGTTAATTTTCTTCCCCTTTTTTCAAAACTATCAGGCAATTATAATAAATACAGCAATAGAGAAAACTTTAAAAAATTTATTGTAAAAAACGGAAATATTTATTGGGGAAAAAATGAAGATGTTATTTTTCCAGTTGCAGGTCTTTATACAGGCGTGTTTTCTAAAAAACCCAAAGAAGAAATTTTGTATATTATTTAAATAGCCCCTTAAAAAAATTTCTATTTACCTTATCAAAATAAAAGAATCTTTTTTAAGAATTATTCCACCAAGATCGCAAACAGCTTCCAGGAGATAAACATAGGTATCCATTGATTGATCCTGCCCCTTAAATTTTCCATCCCAGCCTGAAGTTTGATCATTGGGTTTAAAATTCTTTACTTCATAAAGCAACTGGCCGTAGCGGTTAAAAATGGCAAATCTTTTTATAGTGTTTATCCCTCTTGTCAGTGGGTAATAAATGTCATTTTTAGAATCGTTATTTGGCGTAAATGCAGAAGGCATGAGCAGGTTTGCGTATTTACATTCTACAAAAATGGTGATGGTATCTTTTGCAATGCAGCCACTATCGCTTGTAACCTGTATGGTATAAGTTTGTGCCTGTAGTGCCGTGCCGTTTGGAGCCGGGCAATTGGTACAGGTTAATGTACCTGTGGGTGCCCATAAATAAGATATTATATTGCTGCTGTAAAGAGGTGTTATTGTAAAAGGGGTATTATATTGATAAGTGATATTGGGTCCCGCATTTACAGTGGGCAGTGTTTTTATTAATACATCAACCGAAGCGGTACTGCTGAAGCATCCGGCAGAATCTGTTAGCATAGCAGTGTATGTAGTGTTGCCCGCCGGAGATACTATAGGGTTGTAAATATTTGCGGCAGACAAACCTGTAGCTGGCGACCATGTAATTATTTTATTGGGAGGATTTACATTAATATTTGCACTATCATTTATACAAATGTACAAAGGGCTTGCAACAGCCTGTGCTGTAAAGGGTGCATAAACGGTAACA